>CAYSNA010000789.1:0-1961 GCA_964432185.1 uncultured Cytophagia bacterium | reverse complement strand
AGGAGGACACATATGCTGCAAAAAGTTGAAAAAATTGGAGAAAACTTTCGCGTCAAAATCCCTTCAACATTTGCGGAAGAATGCGGCATTGACGTAGACAGCGAAATTGATATCAAAGTCTGCAATAACCGCATTGTCATAGAAACGGCTGATCACTCTTTTTCATCGCTGATGACATACTGGAGTGATGTAAACGACGACGAATGCCGGAGCGAAATGTATTTTGGATAATGGCCACCAGCAGTTTTTTTTCGCTTCATCAAAGTCCACTCACTTTATCGTAATGAAGGCATGAGAGTGCCGTTAATTATGTATGTATATCGATTCAGCAAGAGATGATGTTGGGTCTATTTTAAGTCCTATGTACTGTACCGTTTCTTTTGCAGCGGGTCGAGAATCAATCCTGTCCGGCATACAAGATATTCACGTGATCCATCAAAAATCGGCCACCAACCTGTATGCCGATCCTGTTTTCGCCTTCTTGCAGATCGACGATTTTCCGGTCCCATACCCACGTGCTCGGTGTTCCAGAATTCCAGAGTTGAACGCGACCGGTCTCTTGACCATTTATCGTCGTCAGCAATTCAGTATCGCGGTTCCAGTCGTTAATATAGCGAATTTCAAAAACGTAGCGACCGGCAACCGGTGCGACAAAATGAAAACCAAGAGATTGTTTTCCCTTGTCCCGATCCACTATAACATAGCCGCGGCCCGTATATCCCTTAATTTTCTCGGACGTTTCAAACGAAACAAAGTCAGCGTCTTCAGCTTCAAGAAGCGTTCCACCGGAGGTCGGCTGCATGGAGGGAATCACCACATCACCGCCAATGGTGCGAATATCATAAATCGCAAATGCATAGGTCTCGCGCCAATCCACGTATCCCACGCGATTGGTCCATAACGGATTATCATGATTGCTCAACGCCAGCGAGGCATAGTATCGCCAATATAAAGCGGATTGTTGCAGTTCCTTCACCGCGCTATCGTGAAATTCTGCATTGAGCGTTTCGCGGAAGAAAGCGAGGTCAGTGGCCGCTTTAATTTTGTGCGCATAATATTTGCCCAGCCAGGCCATGGTGCGAATATCGTCAAGGGTTACTCGTAGCTCTTTGTCGCCATTGTGATTGAGTCCGGCCAGCAATGCCAAAGATTTATCAGCATGTGAATGGATCTGCTCGGCGACCTGATACGGCGTGGTGCCGTTTCGTTTGTCGCCGGTCAATTTTGCTTTGACAAAATCGGGGATTGAGACAAAATCCGTTCCCCTATGCGGCGGTAAGGTGATGAAACGATTGACGTCGTGAAATCCAGACGGCGTCTGCGCCAGGCCGGGGCGGCTTTGACTCGATTCGATGTACCACTGAAAATCCAGCGCGCCCCAGTGAAATCCCGTGGTTTTTGGATAAATCATCGACGCTTCCTGCCACGCAGTGAATAATTTCTGCGCATCCACAGATGGAAATTTTGCCTGCAGAATGTGTGTGAACCGCTCATTGCTCATGGTCGGATCGTAACCGAGTCTGCCCCACATCATCCAGTGATACCAATGTTTGACGATCTCGATCTGCCGCGGCGTTTCCGGCTCGCGCGCCAAAAACTCGCGGCCCCAGATGTATTGATCCGAACCGTAATAATAACCGCGCGACACATCGTACGGGATATTCTGAATGAACTCGCGGACAAAATCCGGCGCGCCCCAGCGGAAATAATAAATATCATCATTTCGCAGGGTCCAGATGGTTTTCAAATTGCCTTTGCTTTCAATATCATTTACAAAGCCGGGATGATAGGTCTGGGTCGTCGAGCTGTACACATGCGCTTGGGCGTATTTGAAACTAAAAATAAATTCAATGTCCGGGTGATCGATGATCGGTTTGAACTTTTCCGCAATATCCAGGGCGCCGGCCATGTGCTGGCGATGGATGAGGGTCATCTTGCGGCCGGGCTGTTCTTTGGCGGCA
>CAYSNA010000788.1:0-1963 GCA_964432185.1 uncultured Cytophagia bacterium | reverse complement strand
AATAGATTATTGTTTAGATTGCTTTTATGATGGAATTAGCTGAAACATTTACATAATCAGATTACTTTTTATCTCATTTTAACAACTTGAATGCATTATGCTCGAATACAAAACTCTATATGAAATCAGCACGCTGCTCAATTGGGAAAGTGACATCCACAAGCTCATTCGCCTGGCTGTCGATAAAGTGATCGAGACCACAAAAGCGCAGCGCGGAATGTTGCTTATCCTGGATCGTGATGGCGAATACGTTTTTGAATGCGCCCGTAATCGCGACAACACAGATATTGAAAAACCGGACTCCGAAGTCAGCAAAACGATCATCCAATCCGTTTTAGACTCCGGGGAAAGCCAAATCCTTGGCAATGCGATGAACAATCCCGAATTGAGTATTAGTGCCAGCGTACGAAACTTGAACTTGTTATCCATCGCCTGCGCACCATTAAAAGCGGCAGACGACACTTTTGGCGTCATCTATATCGACAATCGCAGTCTCGCCTCCCTGTTTGACGAGAATACCAAATTGCTGTTGGACGAATTGAGCACAATTATCTCCGGCCCCATCAAAAATTCATTGGTGCGTCAGCAGCTCATCAATGAACAACGTCACCTCAAACAACAACTCGACGAACAAAAGGGCTATGATCAAATCATCGGCTCCAGTCCGGCGATCAAGCGCGTGATGAAACTCATCGATCAAGTCGCTACAACCGATGCCACGGTGTTGATCACCGGAGAATCCGGCACCGGCAAGGAACTGTTTGCGCGGCAGATTCATCAGAAAAGTACCAGAGCCGATAAAGAGATGGTCATCCTGGATTGCTCGACCATTGCCGATAATCTCCTCGAATCCGAACTATTCGGCCACGACAAAGGCGCATTTACCGGCGCGGACCGGGCCAGGCAGGGCTGGTTTGAAGTCGCGGACAACAGCACCATTTTTCTCGATGAAATCGGCGAAATGAGTCTGGCGGCGCAGAAAAAATTACTGCGTCTCATCCAGTTTGGTGAATTCACACCGGTGGGATCGAAAAAAGCGAAACAGGTGGATGTCCGCATCATCACAGCGACGAATAAAAATTTATTGCAAATGGTCAAAGAGGGCAAGTTTCGCGAGGATCTCTATTATCGCATCAATGTATTCGAAATTAATATCCCGCCACTGCGCGATCGCAGAGAGGAAATACTGGATATCGCCACTTATTTTTTGTATCGATTCGCGCGGGAGAATAGAAAGAATATCAGTGGATTTACTGACGATGCGATGGCCCTGTTGCTCAACCACGGGTTCCCCGGCAATATCCGCGAGCTGCGCAATGTCATTCATTATGCGGTTATTCTCTGCCAAACAGATTTAATTGATGTCGATCTGCTGCCGATCTTAAAAATGACGGCGCCCTCCATTTCCTTAACGATGGCAAGCACGTTCAAAGAGGCCAAACAGCATCATCTCGAACAATTCGAAAGAGCTTATCTTATCGAGCGATTGATGGAGAGTCGCGGCAATGTCACCCGGGCCGCTGCCCGCGCCGGTATGTATAAAAAAAATTTCATCGACAAGATGAAGCAGTACGGACTGGACGCACAAGATTTTAAAGAGAAATCTCACCGATAGCTTTTTTACTACCGTCGTAGTATTTTTACCCCTGTTTCCTACCAAAATCTATCCCTGCGCACTATTTTGGCACTGATGACAAGCGCTGTGTTTTCAGGCATTAAGCCCTCTTTAAATTCTGCCAATAATTGAAATTCGTCTCTGGCATCAATATTGGATAGGCCAACACCAATTCAAACGAGCCGCGAGGGGAGGGAAGCCGTCGCGATAAATCACCGAAATCTCACAATCGCTTCATGGAGGGTGTCATGAAAAAGCATTACGTTGTTTATCTTTGGCTTTTTGTTTTCAGTGTTTTTTTTTATTGTGCAAAAGAAACGCCTCTCACGCCGGAAAATAGTACCGACA
>CAYSNA010000787.1:0-1964 GCA_964432185.1 uncultured Cytophagia bacterium | reverse complement strand
CTTTCGCAACCGCTATTTGTGTAAATTTGATTATATGCCGCACAACTTTGATCATATCGGCTGCACGGGTTGCGGTCGATGCACCGAAGCCTGCGCTGCGGAAATTGATTTCCGCGAGGTGGTGCGTGATGTGCAAAAACATGTAGCCGTGGCATAATAACACACGGATCTGCTCTCGTTCCGACGGTCTCCGTCGGAATGCATTTTGGGACGCGCTGCGTCCCGTTTACCGGTTGACGCAGAGCGTCAAAAACGCATTCCCACGCAGGAGCGTGGGAACGAGTGTCGAGCACAGGTAATCCATTCAAACTGGAGAGAATAACATGGCACTTGCCGTAGAACCCATCCGACCTGATAATTTGACCCAAAATCCATATGAAGTGATTCCAGCGACGATCTATGAGATTGTGGAAGAATCTCCCCTGATACGGACCATTCGGCTTAAACCCGAAAAGCCGATCAAGTTCCACACCGGACAATTTATTGAACTGACCATCCCCGGCATCGGCGAGGGACCGTTTACGCCATCATCCTCACATTTTATTTCGGATGTCATGGACGTGACCATCATGAAAACCGGCTTTGTCACCGAATATGTACATCAAGCCAAGGTCGGCGATCTGGTCGGCTTGCGCGGCCCGTTCGGCTCTCGTTATCCCATTGAAAAATTCGAAGGCAAGGATCTGGTCATCCTCGGCGGCGGTTGCGGTCTGGCGCCATTGCGGTCGCTGTTTACAACGCTTTTACATCAAGTTGAAAAGTACAAAAGCATCACCTTTTTTGCCGGCGCCAAAACACCAAAAGATTGCATTTACAAGGATCAAGTCACCGAGTGGCGCAAGTATGATAACGTCAAATTCTTGCGCGCGGTTGATGTTGTACCCGATGGTGAAGACTGGGAAGAAGACGTTGGCGTGGTGACCGTTTTGCTCAAAAATCTCAACATCGATCCGACCGATAATCCGGCTGTCGTTTGTGGCCCGCCAATTATGATGAAGTACGGCACCTTCGATCTGCTAAAATATGGTTACAAAGAAGAGAATCTTTATCTCTCCATGGAAAAGAAAATGTACTGCGGCTTTGGGCAGTGCCGCCATTGCGTCATGGGGCAATATTACGCCTGCAAGGACGGCCCGGTGTTCACCTATGCCCAGATCAAAGACGAGGAGGATATTTGGGAATGAAACGACTATTCATCGATATCCCCGCACTGATGGACAACGGCGCCATCAAAAACATAGAATGCGAATACGCCTATCATCGCGTCAATCCCGGCCAGTTTGATGTGCTGGAAGTGGCCGAATTTGCTTCCTATTGCCGCCAATGCAAAGACGCGTTTTGCGTGACGGCATGTCCCAAAGAAGCATTGGAACGCCAGGAGAACGGTACCATTCAACGTTATAATATGCGCTGCGTCGGCTGTAAAAGCTGCGTGCTCGCCTGTCCGTTCGGGACAATTTTCCCCGAGGTCATCAATTATGTGTCGACAAAATGTGATTACTGTTTGAACCAGCTTGCGGACAATCCGGACTATATCCCGAGCTGCGTCAAAACCGCACCGGAAGGCGCGTTCCAAATGCTCGACATTGACGAAAAACCGGACGAGTTTATTTTCTATGCAGGCGATCATCTGGCGGTCAAAAGTCCGAGTTGGCTGCAAAAGGAGGGCAAACGATGAGACCCGAATACCTGTTTTATCTGCTGGTTTTCCCCGGACTCCTTTTCACCGGCACGCTCGGCCTCGTCGTCGGCTGGGTGGATCGTAAAGTATCAGCGCGATTTCAATTTCGCGTCGGTCCGCCCTTCCTGCAAAATTTCAACGACTTTTTCAAGCTGCTCGGCAAAGAAACGATGATCACCAAAGAAGCCGTGGCCTCGCTGTTCATTTCCGCGCCGTTCATCGCGTTTTCGATGATCGTCCTCGTCTCTGCCATGATCGGCACAGCCATGTTTTTCGGCATCAG
>CAYSNA010000786.1:1129-1969 GCA_964432185.1 uncultured Cytophagia bacterium | reverse complement strand
GCTAGTTGTTGGCTTCCAGTTTTTGAATCGGTTTCTTGTTGCAGGTGAGCTCGAAGCTTCTCAGCGCGGTCTTTTGCATCTCCACTTGCCGCATGATTCGGAGGCTGACCGCTGAAAACAAGCCGCTTTTCTCCAGTCGAACCATGAACTCGGATACGGTTTTCTCATCCATGGCCAGTCCGCTGATGTTCACCGCTTCCGGCTTGGTATCCAGATGGGTGAACCACATGCGCTTTTCAACAATCACCTGCGTCATGGCGTCGAGCAACAGGACGGGCTCATAGCGGTTGGCTTCAAGTTCCCGCATGATTTCGATTTTCTTGTTGATGGTTTCCAGCTTCTTTTTGAGCTCCTCGATTTCGCGGTTGATCTTCTCGTACTGTTCCATCTCGGCCTTGGTGCTGGCGATGAGCTCTTTCTTGCTGCCCACCTCACGCTCCAGCAACAAATAGATGCCGCCGAGCAAAACCGCGCACAGGAGCAGGGACAGAACGAAAACCGACACCTGGCGACGGACGTTTTCTTTCTTGCGCGCGGACCGGAAGGGGATTAAATTTATACGTATCATTTGTCGTCTACTTTTCTCATGGCCAACCCCAACGCAACAGCGGCCTGGGGGGCGATTTGGCGGACGTATTCCGCGTCGTAAGTCTTTTCGTCCACAAGGAGTTTGCTGAAGGGAAAAATGGTTTCCACCTGGGCTGAAGACTCCGCGGCCAGACGCTGGCGGAATTCGGCGATATTCGCGCCGCCGCCACTCAGGATGATTCGGCGAATCTGGTCGTCCGGATAATTGGTGTAGAAGAAATCAAGGGCTCGGCGGATTTCGGTGCACCAGTC
>CAYSNA010000786.1:0-1119 GCA_964432185.1 uncultured Cytophagia bacterium | reverse complement strand
ACGATCTGCTGGAGTTCCTCCGCCGATATTTTCTTCGACGTCTCGCCGAACTTGATGAGCTCCGCCTGATCGTAGGAGCAGTCCATCAAGGACATGATTTTCTGATTGATCTGGACGCAGCCAAGAGAGACGTCCCGCATGAAGACGGATGAATCGTTCTTGAGGATATTCAACGAGGTCTTGCTCGCGCCGATATCGATCAAGGCGACATTCTCACCCTCGATGTCGTAGTTCGCCTCAAACGCGTTTTGCAGCGCGAAGGCCTCGACGTCGATGATGCAGGGGTTCAAGCCGGCCAGCGTCACCAGATTGACGTAGTCGTTCACCATGTCTCGTTTGGCGGCGACCAGAAAAACGCTCATCTGGTTGGAGTTGTTTTCATTTTCGCCCAGGATCTGAAAATCGAGATTGACATCGCTGATGTCGAAGGGGATATATTGTTCGGCTTCGAAATGGATGGTCTCATGGAGCTGCTCTTCAGACATCGTCTGGACATTGATCTTATTGACGATAACGGAATAACCCCCGATGGAAACGGCGACATTGGTCTCCTTGATGTGATTGGATTTGAACAGTTGACGGATGATTGCTGCCACCGTCTCCGGATCGCTGATGGCGCCGTCCTCGATGGCCCCGGCCGGAATGTCCGCCATCCCGAACCGTTTGAGTTTTGGGCCACTTTTCGTTTCGGTCAGCTCGGCAAGCTTCACCGACCGCGATCCGATATCCAAGCCAATGAGCGAGTCTTTTTTTCCGAATAGCATACGCCCCGATTCAATCCTTGAATATTTTAGGTTTGTCCGAAAGTTTCATTCCCAGTGCCAGGAGGATCTTGCGTTGAGTTTCCAGCCTGCAGGGCAGGCCTCTTTCGATGCGCGATATGGTGATGGGCGAGACATCCGCCTGCTTGGAAAGTTCGCTTTTGCTCATCAAGCGTGATTCGCGGATTTCTTTTAATCGGTTTTTGGCCATCGTTCGGTCTAACAATCAAAGGTGTCCATGTGAGAAGCGTCAAACGGGCGACTACTAACGGATAACTGTTAATTGTTTTATGTAATTATATCTAATTAAGCAAAGTTTCGCGCCGTCCATTGTTGCCGGCGCAGACCGCGAAAGGTC
>CAYSNA010000785.1:953-1974 GCA_964432185.1 uncultured Cytophagia bacterium | reverse complement strand
CGGCCTGTTTTAGCAACTCGATGCACTCGGCGCTGCGAAAGTCGCCGCCCTGGGCGAGGCGTTTGCGACTGTGCGGGTTGTGCTGCAGGAAGAGCTCGACATCATCGATACCGGTCGAGCCGTCGCCGTTGATATCCTGCACCTCTTCGATCTCGACGGCGATCGCTTTGGGCTTTTGGCGGTCACCATTGCCGTCGTCGTACTCGAAAAACGAGAGTTGTTCACCGGCAATGGGGGAGCCGTCGTAGCTGGTAGTGATGAGCTTTTTGAGACCGAGCCGGTTTAAGTTGGCGGCAAAGTATTTAAAAAAGTTGCTCTCAAAGGGATCGTCGCAGTTGCAGTAGACGACCTTGTTACGGAAGGTGTCGGGATCGAATTCGAGATAGGCCTCGACCTCTTTCTGGATATCAATGTACTGGGTGTAAAACTCGTCTTTTTTGGCCGCCTTGGCGGCGCTGAGATTTTGATTCAGCGGTTTATCTTGCATGGTGCAGTTGGTTTCCCTGGATTTTCTTGATGTTATTTCGGGCTAACACGTAATTACTCACACGGCGGCGAGCAACGAATCAGATTGACCAACACAATCTGCCGATGAATGTGACAGCCAAGCTGTCAAAAGCGGCGGCGCCGGCCGCCTCGAACAGCAGATTATTGTGTGTCAAAAATCCCTTGACTTATTTTCGTAATTGGTCCATCACCTTGAACATAAATCGCACACATTTTCTTTGCCACGTTATATGATTAAAGTTTCCTATCACATAGGCGTTCAGTTCCGGATGGTAAAACATAAACGCACCTGTCGCCCCCAGAACGCCCCAGGAGCTGTATTTTGCAGGCATAAGCAGTGGAATGCTTTTTACCTGCCAGATGCCGTAGCCATAATCAAATGCAGGATTAAGCCGGGCCTTGTCCTGTTTCATAATTGCGAATGTTTCTTTCGATACGAGTTGATAGCCTACTAACGCCTTCATAAATAACAGCAGCTCTTCCAATGGCGCCACCACACCACCTCCGGCATAGT
>CAYSNA010000785.1:0-943 GCA_964432185.1 uncultured Cytophagia bacterium | reverse complement strand
TTTGATGTCATTCATCCGGGTTTGATTGATATAGAAACCGGCTTCCGGTTGAGGCGAACACTGTTCAGGCTCGGAGTAGTGAAGCATATAGGCATGTTTCATCCCGACAGGATCGAAAATCTGCTTTTTGAGAACGGCATGGAACGGCTCTCCGCAAACGTTCTCAACAATCAAACCGAGCAGGTGGTAGTTCGTATCGGTATAATATGATTTCGTGCCCGGTACCGCCTTGGGGGTCAGGTTCTTTTTTGCCCACTCGACCGCTTCCCGCGGACTGGTGTCAAAGTTGGGGTCGGCAAGGAGCTTGTCGAACAAGGGATAAAAGTTATCCGGCAGCCCGGAGGTTTGGTTTAACAGATGCCGGATCTGGATTTCCGAGGAATAGTCTTTCCCCTTGTAGACATGCAGGCTATCCATTAGTCCAGAATCGAGATAGGAGCTGATGCGATCTTGAAATGACAGCCGTCCTTTTTCATGTAGTATGCTTACAATAACGGATGTAAATAGTTTACCAACACTGGCCATATAATTAGGTTGCTGTGGGGTCGGTGGACGATTTTCTCCCGTGCCTTCTGCCACATTGATGTGCAGTCCCGTACTGTCTGAGTGCACGAGCAAAAAGGCATTAATGACCTTTGGGTCTTTTCGAACCTGTTTCCGAAACAAGTCCTCAATCGGTGATATTTTTTCGTTGTGATTCATAGAAAACTCCAAATCGTGAAATCAATGATTTACACATAACAGGTTATTGCCCGCGCGGCGAAACGTCATGTGGCGCTGCCACGCAGGAAAGTAGTGAAAAAGATTCGAGGGTAAAGTTGAGCGCGCGGACTTTTCTTGCAACTGAGGGGCATAGCTATTCCCTGACGATAGTGAAAAGTGATTGAATTGTGCAGCCGGAAATAAATATAGAGAAAAAATGGAGAGGTGCAAGGGGAAAAGA
>CAYSNA010000784.1:0-1980 GCA_964432185.1 uncultured Cytophagia bacterium | reverse complement strand
ATTGCGGCCTGTAACGAATTGTTATCCGTTCGAATCCGTTTAATCCGCGTTCTATTTTTTTTAATCTTTTGACATATTTGGCTGGATATTGACTATTAAAGTACTAACCAGGACAAGCCGATTAAACCGGGACCCAATAGGATTTCTATCTTTACCGTCGTTGGTCAAAAGTCAACTTGAAAAAATAAAGCAATGTGAATTTTTTAACGAATTTTGTACATTCTGTGAATGACATTCGAAATTGAAAATTTGATTTTATAGCAGGAGAATTTGATGGATCTCGAGTTTGGAAAAAAAGTAGCGCACACCGCGCAGGAGATGATTGCGCAGGGTAAAGACGTCAATCAGACCGCCAAGATATTGTTTGATAAAGACCCGGAGGGCGCAAATTACGGCATCGGGATTATTCTCGATGGGCAGGGGGCACCCGCGAAAAGTTCTGCCACGCTTGCCAAATATGCGGCGGTCGAACTTGAAAACTGTGGCACCGGTACCTATTACAACTCGGCCAAATTGATGGAACAGATGAAAGAAGCGGTGCTCCGGTGGCAACGCATCCCGGATTCCTATTGGGACAAGTTTAAACTCGCGTTGCCGTCCGATGCCGGTACGGGCGCGGTACAATCTGCCGTCGAATTGGAGTTGCTGCAAAATTTGTCCTATGCTAAAATTGGTATCGAAGAACTTGGCTGGCCGGCGCACAAAGCCATTGCCAAACTGGCGCGGGTTGGTTTTCAGGAAGTGCCGCAGGACGGCATTGTAGAGCCCGGTTTGTTGCCGCTCTACCAGGCCGGGCCGATGAATACCACCGGTTTGGTGCGCAGTGCGGATGTCATTCACGCCCGTGCTCAAGCCGCTGCTCAATCCGGTGATCACGTTGTCCTCGATCGCGCCTATTCGGGATTTGAATTTGCGCGCCTCATCGACAGCGAGTCGTATGATACAATCATGCGAAAAAGTTTCGAGCTGCAACTGCAGCCGTTCCTTGATGCCGGGGTGCCGACCAGCATCGCCATTAGCCCGACCAAGGCTTTTGTGACGTTCGCTTTTCGCCCGTGCGGATTTTTGCTGGTTTATAATCCCGATCCGGCAAAAGACAAGGACGTGACGCTGGCGCTGAATGCGACAGTTCGGGCACGAGGATCGTCATTCGAACATCCAATCACCCGCGCATTTGTCAAGGCGATGATCAACGACCTGCCCGCTCTCGAAGCCGAACAAGCCGGCGCCTTCCGGCGTCTTGCTCAGGCTGAAAAGCTCTGGGGGAAACTCGTTGCCGGAACCGCCATTGAAGAACTGTTTTCCGAGAATTACGCTGGACTGTTCCGTAATCCTCTCGCAAAAGACGATGCCCCGCCGGCGGTATACGGTTCGCATCTCTACCCGGTGTTTGCGCAGGGCCGTTGTCGATTGAATGCGACCGGTCTGCCGGATAATGAAGAACTCGCCGCCACGCATGTGGCCGTGTTCGCCGAATATTGTCTGGGAGCGTAGAATGCTCTTAATCTGTCAGGGCTCAAAGCCCCTGACAGGTTTTTATATATCAAGGCCCAAATGATCCAGTCCCTTCCGAAAATCCTGCCAACATAAGCCATCCCGCACAAAAATTGTATGCACGCCCAATCGCCGCACCTCCTCAACATTGCGCCGTTCATCATCAAAAAACAGCATATTTGTATAGGGAATCCCTGTGGCATTGTGCAGATTTTCAAAATGCGAAATTTTTGAGGCCGGAAAAATCTCTTCAAAAGTAAAATAATGGCGGATCTGCAACAGGTCCAGCAGTTCACGCGCCCAGTCCGGTTCAAATGTCCGCGAAGCCAAGGCCATAGTATAATTTTGTTTTTGGCAATGCTGCAAAATATCCGGCACATCAGCATAGATGCGAATGTGTTGGCCGTGCGAATCGAGCACCATGTTGTTTGATATTCGAAAGGGTGGATGCAAATGATCGCACCAGGTATCCGCGGCATTCCATAG
>CAYSNA010000783.1:0-1988 GCA_964432185.1 uncultured Cytophagia bacterium | reverse complement strand
GGTGGAGGCACTCAAATATGAGTGACGACATCCCGAGTTCTTTTCGGGATGGATTCGCTGAGGTATGAATAAAAAAAGCTTCACGTATTAATGTGGCCAGTCATTGTTTAGCAGTCTAATTGTCACGTCACGATAAAAACAGGTATACATAATGACCTACTTTTTCCGACTCTTCTTTCGCAACCTGCGCCGTAACAAATCTTTTTCGATCATTGCGATTGCCGGTTTTACACTTAGCCTCACTATTGTTTTATTGCTGGCCGCTTTTGTTGCCTATGACGTGTCTTATGACCGATTTCACACTCACATTGACAATCTTTACAGACTTGTGCAAGAGGGCGGCAATTGTGAGCTCAATGAAGACGACATAACCTATTTGCAGAACGATTACCCGGAAATTGAGGCTGTGTGCCGTAACAATAATTTTGACGGCACCCTCACCTCAAATCAACTAACGGTGCATTTACAAAGTCTGTTACAAACAGAACCGGCGTTTTTCTCCATGTTTGATGTTGACTTTCTGCAAGGCGATCCTCAAACGGCGCTGGACAGTAAAGACAACATTCTCCTTTCCGATGAAACAGCAAAACTTTTATTTGGCGCAACCAATCCGGTTGGTGAAATGCTGACGCTGAATCACGACTTGCCGCTGCGCGTAACAGCGGTTTACAAATCAATGCCGAACAATTCGAGTTTTCAGCCGGAGGCTATGGCTCATCGTGACACGAAAGCCATGGTGTCACGTTCGGATATTGACGGCAAGATCACTTTTTATAATCGATTTATACTTTTGCTGAATCCAAACAGCGATCCGGAGGCTTTACAAGCAAAATTATCCACGGACTTACAGGCGCACGAACTCGAACAAAGTGAACTACGCCTGCAGTCATTCAAGAAATCGTATATGTACATGAACCTGGGGCGAACGCATACACCGCACACCAATTTATTGCTTATTCTCATCCTGGCCGGTATCGCATTAATTATCGTGGTTGTATCCGGGTTGAATTATATCATTCTGTTTACCGCCAACAATCTGGCGCGGCTCAAAGAGATCGGCATCAAAAAAACTATTGGCGCCAACGCGAAACAAATCTTTTTCCAGTTCTTGATGGAATCGGTTATCCTCTGCTTTATGTCGTTTTGTCTGGCCATGGCGGCTGCGCAATTTGTGCATCCGGCATTTGAAAGCATTGTCGGTAAAAGTTATCCCCTAACGAGTATCTCAGGCATTCCGGTTTTCGCAACGATTGTGCTGGGCGTACTGCTCATTGCACTCATTTCCGGTTGGCTGCCGGCAGTGGTGGTTTCACGATTCAGTCCGTTAACGCTTTTTCGCTCCGGCACATCCGGCAGCTCCATGAAAATAAAATCCGGTTTGTTGGCCGTGCAATACGGCGTGACCATGGTATTGATCATTGCCCTCCTTGTCATTTCGCGGCAAATAGATTTTGTCAAAAACAAAGATTTGGGATTTGACAGCGAACAGCTCATCCGCCTTGACGTGCATTGGCGGCTCACGGACAAATTACCGATTCTCAAACAAGAGCTGCTTAAAAATCCACAAATTGCAGATGTGACGGCGTCACACGGCGGACCGGGACAAATCTATTACTGGACCGGTTGGCAAGACGCCGCCGACGCGGGTTGGACAGGTACTTCTATCCCCGTCATCCACGCGGACACGGATTTTTTCAGCGTATTTGACGCTCCGGTTCTGGTAGGACGAACGTTTGCCCCCGACGAAAAAGAAAATGTTATGGTCATCAACGAAACCGCATGGAACCTGGTGGGCTGGACGTCGCTTGAAGGCAAAAGAATTAATGGCGTTCCTGTTGTTGGTGTTGTGCAGGATGTTCATGTGGAAAACATGCACAAGATCATTGGACCGACATTTTTTATTCACGAAAAAGGATTTTATTACAGTTGGTTGTCCTTGCGCGTTCGACCGGAAAACATGCCGGAGACGATCAAATTCATGCAAAAAA
>CAYSNA010000782.1:0-1989 GCA_964432185.1 uncultured Cytophagia bacterium | reverse complement strand
GACCACTTCAACGACAAGAGCTCGTTGTATCGCATGCCGGTCGATAATCCCAGCACCACAAAAAGCCGTTCGGTATCCGTTACACATGCTGAAAGCAACGCCTGAATTTCGTCCTCGGACAAAAATCGCAAACGTCCCTCCCGCTCTGGAAAAAATTCCACTTCTGAAACCGGATTCTTCTCCGCGCGGCCCCACTTGACCGCCAATGTGAACAGCTTGCTCAAACACGCCAGGTCTTTATTGACTGTCGACCCTTCGACCGTTTGCCGGCGATAACTCTTGAATCCCTCAATGTGAAACGGATGAATACTTGCCAAAGATCGTGAACCAAAATAAGCCACGAGATGCTTCATCGAGACCTCATACCGTCGCGCCGACTCGGGCTGTAAATTTTCCCTCGCCCACGCTGTAAACTGCGGTGCAAAATCCTTCAAGGTGATTCGTTGCTTTTTCGGAGCCAAATTATACTTCCCCTGCGCAATTTCGGCCTTACGCACAACTAACGCCTGCTCGGCCATTTTTTTGTTTTCACCAACAGCTTCTTTGCGCTGTTTGCCATCAACCATATAGCTGATGTAATACACCTTTCCTCGCTTGAAAACACCCATCATTTTACCTCCTTTCGATCAACAAAGCGAGCACAGGAATAAGGTGTTCATAATAACAATATATTAAAATATTTATCATAATGCAAGCTATTTCTTGCCTGTACCCTATCGATCTAATTTTAAGCAATAATTTAGAGTTCCAATATATTGACGAAATTTTGTTTTTGCTCGACAGCATCCACCTCTCTTCAGAAACAGATGCTGTCCCCAATTACGTTTGCACGTTAGACAAGAATCAAGACAGCGGCACCACTGCACCTTTTTTCTCTTGCCATTGTTCAACTGATTTCGGATCATAATAATCCTGCTCTTCCATCATCCATTTATCAATCGCAGGTCGATAAAACCGTAAACCACTCTTTTTCGAAAACGGAATTTCACCTGCCGAGACTTT
Organism: uncultured Cytophagia bacterium; assembly: GCA_964432185.1. GTDB lineage: Bacteria > Zhuqueibacterota > Zhuqueibacteria > Residuimicrobiales > Krinioviventaceae > Kriniovivens. The sequence continues at coordinate 987 of CAYSNA010000782.1, read as the reverse complement.
GTGATAAATTGTGCTTTCAGAACATTTTAAATAGGCTGCAAGTTCCTTTACATTCAGCCAGGTTAGTTGTGATTCCATATTTGGTTCTCCTTGTTCTAAAATGAATATCAATGATGAATTTACCATTGTGAATTTCTCACGCCGCCGTATCCCGCCGTTGTCGATTTTCATACTCACGTATCGCCTCAAACACAAACTGTTTGTGCTTCTCAACATCATCAGCCTCGTCTCTATTATCAGCGTGCGCGACATCGCCGGGTATGGGGGGTGTATCATCTCCCGATTTCTCGTCAATCGTGCAATCCAACTGCTCGACTGTCGGCAAAAGCTCAACATTATCAGGAAGATCCTCACCCAATCGCAACCTGGCCGGCTTGCGCGGTCTGTCTTCATCATTGACGATATAGCCATCAGCAATCGCCGACTGCACCCTGCGGTACGCCGCGCTATTATCTATATCGAGGCGCTCCGCAACTTTCTTACAGGTGATAGGCTCCTTATTCTCAGCCAATAAATCAGCAACAGCCGCGACTGTTTCCCGCGTTGCGGCAGAAATGTATGTGTCCTGACCTTCAGAAACGAGATCAATCACCAAATCACGAGCAGCACGATAGTCGTCCAGGGTTGCTATTATCTTTCCATTTACAGTTTTTCTGTTTTTTTGGTGAAGGATCGCGTGTATTCGAATGAGGCTAAGAATTGTGCTAAAATCACGTCGCATTCGCAAACCGGCGGGTACCGTCAATTCCGCAAGTTGCCGCAAATATGGAATGTGAACATCAGTAAACGATAATTCAAGCCACCGCTGAAGGGCATGCCATCGTTTATAGTTAACCGGCTCATGTTCTTCGCTCATCGCCAGTAAAATCCGTTTCGTATGTTCTCGTGAATCATTAATCGGTACGGATAAAATACGCGTCTCGTTTTCTCGATGCAAGTGCAGCCTGGTTGTCGTCTGAATGAATCCTGTCGGCCCGTTTTTCTCAA
>CAYSNA010000781.1:0-1990 GCA_964432185.1 uncultured Cytophagia bacterium | reverse complement strand
CCGAATCCGGATCGACTGAAATGTTGCAGCCGGTGGGCGCGAACAATAAAAGCGCCAGCGCCGCAACGAAAACTAGCTGAATAACTTTCATTTTCCATCCTCCTTGGTGGGGATTCTTGGTTCAATATCGCCGAACTTTAAGGCGAATTATAGCAAATCGCGGCGAAAAACTCAAGACGAACCCTAACTGGAGTTACCCCAAAATTCAATCATGAAATCGAGATGAGCCTTAGCGGATGCTGGGAAGGTGGTTTTTGCATCTGAAAATGGGGTAACTTTTTACCGAGTAAAAATGAGCCTCCATTTGGTATCATTCGTTAAGATTTCCCAATAATAACGAAACAATACCAAGGAGGCTCATCAAGATGATACACCAGATCGGCGCTAAATTGCGAGGACAAATCAGCAGTTTTTCGGGGCGCCTCTGTTTCCGTTTAGGCGTCGTGAAGTCCAGGTTTATCGAGCAGATGATTTATGGCATCTGTTCGGCCGGTTCCGTGAAGCTGACCGAAATCGGTCGCGCGCTTAACGAAAAGATCAAACTCAAGGCGACGCACAAGCGGCTCGACCGCAACCTTGACGACCCGTCGCTGGCCGAACAGATCGGCCAGGCGGTGCTTGAGCAGGCCGCGCCGCAGGTTGGTCCCGACACGCTTTTGCTGGTCGATCCCTCCGACATTATCAAGAAGCATGCGCGGAAGATGGAGAACCTGGCGCGGGTTCGCGACGGCAGCGAGGGCGTGATCGGCAACGGTTACTGGTTTTGTCCGATCGTGGCGGCCGAGGTCGGCGGCGAGCGGATCACGCCGCTGGCCGTGCGGTTGTGGTCGCAGGAGGCCGCCGATTTCGAAAGCGAGAACGACGAAGTGTTATCGCTGGCGCGGCAAGTGTTGGCCGCCACGAACAAGCGCGGGATCATCGTTTACGATCGCGGCGGCGACCGCGGAAGGCTCTATCGGGAGTGGGCGGCCGATCCCGAGATCCGTTTTTTGATACGCCAGGTCGGCGCCCGCGATCTGATTTATAAAAAGCAACGGATCAACACCGCCGAGTTGGTCGAGCGATGCAAGCTGCCTTACTCGGAGAAGGTGATAAAAATCAATGACGGTCGGGAGAAGGTCTATCTCATCAGTTTCGGTTTTCTGCCGGTCCGCTTGCCCGAACATCCCGACCGCCGGCTTTATCTGGTGGTGGTTAAGGGCTTTGGCAAAGGGCCGATGCTGTTGTTGACGACCGAGCCGATGCGGCGCGAGCGCAAGACGGTCTGGTGGGCGGTCGAGGCTTATCTGACGCGCTGGCGCGTGGAAGACTCGATTCGCTTTATCAAGCAGAGCTACAATCTGGAGGATGTCCGCTTGCTGACCTATCGCCGGCTGCAAAACATGATGGCGCTGGTGTTGGCGGCGGCCTACTTCACGGCGACGTGGCTGGGAGAAAAAGCGAAGCTGGAAATACTGGCGATGCAGGTGATGGAAGTCTCGAGGCGCATCTTCGGCGTGCCGGATTTTAAATACTACGCTCTGGCCGAGGGACTAAAAACGATTTTGAAGAGGATTGGCAAAGGACCAACGAAATCCCTCGAAGAACCTCCCGATCCGCAACTTCTGCTCCTCTTTGAAAAAATGGGGTAACTCCAGGTCGGGTGCATGACAGATTAATTTTTGTCATGACGCTTTTTCGTATTTATTGGCCCACATTTCATCCCACCGGTTATTGTACCAGTAATTTCGTAGGTTGATTATCGCTTCTGCGCCCTTTTCCTTCCAACGCATTCCCGCCTGTTTCATCCTGGCCTGAATCAAATACTTATGGCTGCTCTCAACCGCGCCGCTGCCTATCGTGTAACCCTTTTCCCTGAACTCGCCATATCGCATTCGGTGACGATTCTTTTCTATGTAACCAATCGTCGTCTTTAGCTGTTCACGCCGACTGCGATCCTTTGGCTTGAGCCGCTTCTGGTTTCTCAACAAGTTGGCGATCTCGCCATCCC
>CAYSNA010000780.1:0-1998 GCA_964432185.1 uncultured Cytophagia bacterium | reverse complement strand
AAACGGAATCGCGAATGTCATTAATATATATTTTTTCATCAGAATCCTGTGATGCTTTGTTGCATGTGGTTTTTTAATGATATTTGAAATTTTAGTTATTTGCAATAAAATTCTCAATCGCATGTCAGGCCAAAGTCAAATGAATATAGTCACACACACGTAAGGTGTTACTGTGCCTTTGAGTTGAAAACGAGAAAAATCGTCATACAACAGCATAAAAAAGGGCGCGGCTGCGAACAGCACACGCCCTGGCACAAGAAGAAACAGAAAACTATTTTTGCAGCATCATTTTGTTCACTTTAACACCGGCATCAGATGCTAAACGGTAAAAGTAAAGACCGCTGGTTACGTGATGACCGTCGGCATTCGTGCCGTCCCATGTCGCCGTGTATTTTCCGGCAATGACGTTTTGATCAACAAGCGTTTTCACTTTTTGACCAAGCGCATTGTAGATGTCAAGTCGAACATCACCTGCCGGAACCGTGTAAGCGATTTCCGTTGTCGGGTTGAAGGGATTTGGATAATTTTGTTCCAGGCTGAATTCGCCAGGAACTTTGTCCGAATTGGCGCTAACACCTGTCGTGCTGAGATCAAATTCTTGATAGACAATCTGGACTTGCGATGTGCTGGGTTTACGAATCGGCACGGAAAAGTGATTGGCCGACGGCGCATACAAGACAAATTGATCTTGCACCGCATCCTGATAGACCATTTGGCGGTCACAACCGGCCATATCATCAACATAGTACATCATATGGATTTTGTTGCCAATCACATCACCATAAACGGAAACTTCGCGTTCATCTTTATCCGCTGTATCGGTTATTTTTTCGGGCGCGGACCAGGTGTCGCCATTGCTCACACTGATTTTGAGATCTGAGCGGTACGCATAATAGTTGAAACCAAAAGCAGCATCAGCGTCGTACATAACCTCTGTATCGCCTTGTGTTTCTTCCCAAACGACGACCATTTTAGGTTCACCTTCTTGCGGATCTTTGTTGACAACGAGTTCAAGATTGCCAATAAGGCTGTCGTTAATGTATTTGCCCCAGCTTGCAGCGTTGCCATCTTCGGAGAACCATTCGTAGGTTTCACCAGATTTTGGATATTCACATTCGGCAATGAGGGTGTGTGTGTTTGATGAGACCATCGTCGGCATGCTGCTGTTCCAGTAACGGAGCTGAGGTTTTGGATGTTCACTGCCGTCATAGAAGGAGGCGTTTTCATCACCACAGCTACCATAGAGATTGCCACCCCACCAAAATTTAATATTTTCGTCCACTAACAGGTCAAAAAAATTGTCAATATAGGTGGCTTCATAAACCACGTGCAATGTACCATCAGCATCGTATTTGACTTGCAGGTCAGTAAACGGTTTGGGATCATTGTTGGGAATGTTTTCAGCGAATTCCGTATCTGTCGTGTCGAACAGCGCAATGATGTCGCCATCGTCCAGGGCTTGCAGGAAATCTTCAGCCCAGACATCGCCGTTCGCATACCCTTTGTGCAACAAGATGTTGCTGGCCGTGTGCAAGGTGGCGACGGTAACTTCAGTGCCGTCGGATGAAATCGTCAGGTCAGCGCCCTTGGTGCCATTGCGGCGGTATTTTAGCGGGATGGTTCTGCCGGGGATATCACCACCGGGAGAGCCGTCAAGCAGATTGTAGATTTCACCAAAGTTGGTGCCGTCAAAATTCCAGTAAGCCACATCATCGCCGCCCGGATTGGTGAGAATACAGTGCGCGATACCGTCCGCTTCATCAACTTCCATGGCGATTGGATTGGCGTAATGCGGATCATTATTATAACTTTTATCGCTTTGCATCCCCAGTGGAATGACAGCTGTACCGTTAGAGTTCACTTGCGCCATAGCCTGGAGGTGCATGGCATCGCCATAGCTGTACATGCGCCCGCCGGCGCCATAGTACAAATAAATCGGTGTGCCGTTTTTGCCGCCGCCAATGTTAATGAAGCCGGGCTGGATCGGATCGTTCGGCT
>CAYSNA010000779.1:0-1998 GCA_964432185.1 uncultured Cytophagia bacterium | reverse complement strand
CATTCGTATTGTTCCGTGCCGGATTTGTCACCGGACAAATAATCGACGCCAACAGCAAGCTGCGATGGCCGGCGCGTTGGCAGCGGATAAGCGAGTCCACCGGAAAGATACAGCGCCAAAATATCGCGAGTAAAATCCACGGTGCCGGTTTGAACATTGGCTTCAATTTCCAGCTTGAATTTATAGAGGTTGCCGTCAAATCGGCTGCCGATAGTTCGGCGATCAAAATAGGGTTGTTCCGCCGCATTGACCTGCAGATCACGATCAAAAAGCGCGTACACGTTGACGATCGAGGACGGCCGACATGACCATGTCATCCACAAACCGGTCAGGGTTTGGTCGCCCGCCGAGGTGTCGGGCGCGCTGAGCGATTCATGTAAAATGGAGTGCAGCAAATCCAACTGCACATTTTTAAGGGTGAAGGCCAGAACACTGCCGTCAAAGGCTCGACCGATGTTGCTGAATTCATTCACCCCCAGCAAGCGTTGCGCGCCATAATTAAATGGCATGCGACCCAACTTTAAGCTCATCCAGGGAACAAAAAAATCATCAATCAACACGTATCCCTGATGCAGATCAACATTGCGCAACGAGGCGAGCGTGCTGGTTCCATCCATACCTTCCTCGCCAAAGGTCCTGGAATCCTGTAACTGCGCAAAAGCGGTGATGTGTTCGGACGGCGTCACTTTAAAAGTGAGACGCGTGCGCAACAGCGTATAGTCGATGTGCTCGGTGCTGTTGTCAAAGTCTTTATCACTGTTTTCGCCGCGCACACGAATCTGCCCGCTGATATCCACAATTTTTTCCTGGGTGCGAGCGACGCTCCATAGCAGTATGATGACCACAAAACATAGCGCGCAACTTTTTTTTACAGATCGATTCATAGCCTGTCCTTTCGTTTTTTTCTTTTTTTTTGTGGCGCGAATTCAAGAGTGGTCAATCGGCCAATGAGAAAAATCCGAGTCAGTTGGAATAAATAAACAGCTTTTGGGGAATGAGAAAAACCGGCATGCCACTTTTCAGTTGTAAATTGATGTATTTTTCCTGCGTAATGTGGGCATGCACAATTTCGCCCCACTCGCTCAAAATCTCAATTTTGACGGTCGGGCCGGCCGGATTGATATGGGCGACGGTTCCCTTTATTTCGTTCGCGCCGGTGGAGTGCAGTGAAATATCCATCAGGTGCGGCCGCACAAAGGCGCGTTCGGCCTTTTTTTCATCACTATCCAGTAGATGCTCCTCCGAGGCATGACCGATAATATGCGGCGAGCCGTTTTCGGTGCGGCAACGGAACAGATTCACATCCCCCAGAAAATTAAACACAAAGGCATTGGACGGATGATGATAGACGTCCTCCGGCGTACCGATTTGTTCAATAGCGCCGTTGTTCATAATGACCAGGCGATCCGCCACTTCCAGCGCCTCCTCCTGATCATGCGTGACAAAAACGGTTGTAACATGGATTTCCTCGTGCAGACGGCGCAGCCAGCGGCGCAGTTCTTTGCGAACTTTGGCGTCGAGGGCGCCGAAGGGTTCATCCAGCAGCAGCACTTTGGGTTCAACCGCCAGCGCGCGCGCCAGGGCCACACGCTGACGCTGGCCGCCGGAAAGCTGCGCCGGGAAAAAATCGGAAAAATGTTCAAGCTGCACCAGTTTGAGCAGAGAAAAAACTTTGTCACGAATGTCCGCTTTCGTCGGCCGACTTTTTCTTGGCAGCACCGTCAAGCCGAACGCCACATTGTCGTAAACGGTCATGTGCCGAAAAAGCGCGTAATGTTGAAAAACAAAACCGACCAGCCGGTCATTGGGCCGCCGGACCGCTGTATTCTCGCCGGACAACAAAACGCGTCCGCCATCAGGCACTTCCAGTCCGGCGATGATACGCAGCAGCGTAGTTTTGCCGGAACCCGACGGTCCCAAAAGCGCCACCAGCTCGCCGGCATTGATGTCCAAGGACACATCATTAAGCGCCCGAAAACGGCCAAACTGTTTTGATAT
>CAYSNA010000778.1:0-1999 GCA_964432185.1 uncultured Cytophagia bacterium | reverse complement strand
AGCACGGTATCGGTCTTGGTTTGGCGGACGTTGACCAACAAGCCTTCGACCGTGACGCGGGTGGCGTCATGATCCGCGTGGATCAAATCAGCAGTCCCCAGACTTTTGGCGGCGGGCAGGGGAGCGCGGCCGGTTTTGCGGACCACGGCTCCAGGGTCTTATACGTGATGGCGCCTTTCCACGCGCGATAGGCTTTCTCCAGATCAAAATACGTCAGTCCTTTGACGTATGCATCCAAAACCGAGACGACGCCGTGGTTGGAATTCATGCGTCGGCTGTCGCCGGTGATTTCCGGAAACGTCGGCATCCAAAAGTCATCCATCTGTTCGGCCATGCGGATGAACGAGCGGATAATATCGAGCTCCATCTCTTTTTCCGTCAAACAACGCAGCGGATGCGTCGCGCGATAGGTGTCCCAAATCCAGTCATCCGTATAAAAAGGCACGCCGTTGTCGCCATGAACGGTTCCGTCAAAGGCGCTAAAATAGTGCCCATCTTCGGAGATGCAGACCGGGCGTTCATAGGTGCGATAGAGCGACGTATAAAAAACGATACGATCATCCTCGCTGCCACCTTTGATCTGAATTTTTCCAAGCGTCTCATTCCAGATTTTTCGTCCGCGTTGCTCAACTGTATCTTTATCAAATCCGGCAATTTCACGATACAAATTCTTTTTTGCCTGTTCTTCACTGATGAAAGAAATGCCGTAGCGGACTTTTATTCGTTCGGTATCATCGGCGAATTTCAACACCGCGCATTTATGGCGGCCATCAGCTTTAACATCCTGTCCAATTTTGCCATCTGTTAGAATGCCACTCACCTGCGGTGTCTGATCAACCTCAAGGTACAAAAAGACTTTGGTCGTATTTTGCGTGACGTCATTGGACACTACCTGAAAGCCGGACACCGAGTTTTTATCAATATGGATAGCGCCGTTGCGGTTGTTTATCAACAGGTATTTCTTTTGGGCGCCGTCAAAATCAATGTAATAAATGCCGGATTGAAACGACACGGCAAACGAGGCGGTAATATTGACATCATCAAAAAAAACCTCGTAGGAATAGGGCGTGACTTTTTCATGATCGTAACTGAAAGAAATCTCGGGCTGCAGATTGTCGCTCGCGCCCTGATAGGGACTGATGGTAAACGCCGAGCTGCCGCGATGGCTGGTGGTAACGACCGCCAATCCCTGCAAACGATCCGTCGTATTGTCCCAGCGCGCCGGAATGACGCGCAGCATGCTGTTGGGCAGATGGATGGTCGGAAATGTCGGCACCAGTAAATGGCTGATGTTGCCAATGTACGGATTGACATAATCAACAGGTTCTTGAGCAGTCACGGAAGAAAATCCTCCCAAGCAAATGAGCAGGAGTAAAAGCAGTGAGACAGATCGTTTTGTTTGTATCATGTTGTGGTCTCTGAGTTTAAATTTTGGCAGTAACTATCGATTAACCTGTCGCACACCTTTATGGTGTATGACAGTCAAGTATCGAAAAACCCTGTCAGGGCTTATAGCATTCTGAATATTGTATAGCATGCTTAACATCTGTCAATATATAGTATATATTGCGGGGCACAAGCCCTGACAGGGTTACTTTTTCGACAGTCTCTTTAAGTGTACTACAGTTAAGTACCGGTTTATTTCAAAAACATCATTTTTTTCTTGATCACGCCCACTTCCGTTTGCAGATGATATAAATAAACGGAATTGGCGACAATCTCGCCATTCTCATCCGTGCCGTTCCATTGAGTGCTGTGTGATCCAGCCGCCATGGATTTAGCAATCAGCGTTTTGACCTTTTGTCCGGCTGTGTTGTAAACCGCCAAGGTGACATGCATGGATGTGGGAAGTGTGAATTCAATCCGTGTTGATGGATTGAACGGATTGGGATAATTTTGCATCAAGGCGTATTCAAATGGTGCGCTCGCCCCATCATCGTCCACAGCCAGCGCTTTAAAGTCATCAATGGCCTCATCCAGCCAGAGCAGCCGGTTGGTC
>CAYSNA010000777.1:0-2003 GCA_964432185.1 uncultured Cytophagia bacterium | reverse complement strand
GGATGGGCAATATGGAGAGTAGGCATGCTCCAAACGCGTCACCATCCTCGATCACCGTAATGCCATACGTACATCTTTAGCCTTCCCAATTCGTTAATAATTAATTTTGTTTGGCCGTCACCGAACCAATCAATTGGGAGAAAGGTAAAGTTTTTTTGTTTGATTTCTAATCCACCGTAAACGTACACATCAGATTTATCTATCCAATGCCATTCACCGGCGTAAAGAGAACCTGACAACCGCAACAATAGAAATGTTTTCATAACAGCCCCTGAAAAATGTAATGTATGTTGGAAGGATTGTTCGATGAGAGAAGCAATAAATGTTCCGCTTCATCGCGTTTGCTCAAGCGGCATGTGATTCAAAAAAGATAAAAAAGAAGGAGTGCAACTGTATATTTTTTGCACAATAATGCAAAACCCTGACAGGGCTTCAAGCCCTGTCAGGGTTAAGAATTATGACGCAACCAGCGGATCCGACAACTCGATCTGCAGATTGTGTAATTTTTGCCGCAGCTCCTGCACTTTATTCGCGTACAACGGATCGTCCGCCAGATTGTTCATCTCCATGGGATCATCTTTGAGATTGTACAAAATGGTCTTGTCGATTTTTGGATAATAAATCAGTTTGAACTCCCCATCGCACACCATACGCTGCAGCTCCATGTAGCCGCCGTAGATGAGATCGTAATTCTTTTCTTTTTCCCCGGATATAATCGGCATGAGGCTGTTGAAATCCATGTACGCCGGTTTGTTGACGCCCGCTAAATCCAATGCCGAGACCATGATGTCCTGCAAATAGGCTGGTGTGTCGAGGCGCGCATCCTTCGGCACATTGGGACCGTTGACAAACAGCGGCACGCGCACGCTGTGGTCGAACATATTTTGCTTGCCCATTAATCCGTGATGGCCGCATGCCAGACCGTGATCCGCGGTAAAAAAGATATAGGTGTTATCCGCTTGGCCGCTGAGCTCGAGCGCATCGAGGATGCGGCCAACCTGCGCATCCATGTGGGTGATGATGGCGTAGTACTCCTGACGATGCACCTTGACGGCGTACTCGGTACGCGGAAACGGCGCCAGACGCTCATCGCGCAGATCATAACCGCAGCCAATGTCATCCTGATAGGGATAAAGCGGCTGGAAATTTTCCGGCACGGCCATGTCGTCGAGCGGATATTTATCGACATATTCCTTGGGCGATTGCCGCGGATCGTGCGGCGCATTAAAGGCGAGGTACATAAAAAACGGATCGTCTTTTTCTTTCGCGTGAGCGATAAAGTCCAATGCATGATTGCCCAGCACCTCACTCCAATGTGTGCCGCCGTCCCAATAGCCGCCCATGGATTCATCGTACGGCGACCACTCGTCTGCCTCACCTTCAACCGGGCGATCGTAACCGACATGATGCGCCGCTGCATTTTGCCAGTCATAATGATCTTTTGGCATGCCCGGGCGCACGTCGCGAACGTGATCAAAAATATCTTTCGGATCGATGCTGTTGATGTGCCACTTGCCGCTCATATAAGTTTCGTAACCGGCGCGTTTCATATACTGCGACCAGAAATGCCCCTGCGACGCTTCACTCTTGAGTTCCGGTTCGAGGTCGCGAGCTTCCCATAAAAATCGCCCGGTGTTGAGCATGGTACGGCTGGCCACACAGACCGCGCCGTGCCACGCGCCCATGTTGTAGGCGTGCGTAAAGGTGACGCCGTTTCGCACCAGACGATCCAGGTTGGGCGTTTCGACGTCCGTGTAACCGAGCGCATTGATGGTATCGAACGCCTGGTCATCCGCAAAAATAAAAAGAATGTTGGGCTGTTTTTTTTCGACTAGTTGAGTACAACGTGTGAGGCCGAGGAGGCCTGCTCCCAATGCAGCGGACTTGAGAAAATGTCGACGATTCATATCGTTCTCCGATTTTTATTCGGCGGACAATGGATCGCGCAAAGCCGCCACGTCGCAAAGAGCGAGTCATTGCGAGGAGCGGAGCGACGACGCAAT
>CAYSNA010000776.1:0-2008 GCA_964432185.1 uncultured Cytophagia bacterium | reverse complement strand
ACTTTTATCGGCGACGATGGCTGGGTGAGCGTTGATCGCAACGGCATTTTTGCCGGGCCGGAAACGTTGCTCGAAATTCAACTAAAACCGACCGACGAACATTTGCTCGAACGCAACAATCATTACGAACATTTTGTTGAGTGTGTGCGCACGCGACGCGCCAGCATTAGCCCCATCAACACAGCCGTGCAGTCGGATATTATTTCTCACCTATGTGATATTTCGGTTCGTGTCAATCGGCCCATCACCTGGGATCCGAAAAGTGAAATGATCGTTGGGGATGCGGAAGCCTCACGATTGACAATGAGATCGTTGCGGAGTCCGTGGTCGTTGTAGGATGGGTCACAATTGGTTTGATGAGCTTTTAATGTGCTCCCACAAGTCGTGTGACTGTAAGAATCTCGTAACATAAATGTGAACCATCCTGCTTTTGCGAATGTTACAAAATCAGAAATGCAGGTACCATCCGGAAACGCAATTGATTTCTAAAAAATTAAATCAATTACGGATAATCAGGTATGGCTGTTCTTCTAAGATTAATTTTTATTCTATTGATTTTCTCCTCACTTTGCTTTCCAGAGAATTCAGATTTAAAATTTCAGTATCTCACAGCCGTCGATGGTTTGCCCTCCAATTATATCAATGTTATTTTTCAGGATTCCCTCGGCTTTCTGTGGTTTGGCACCAGGAATGGGCTTGTGCGTTATGACGGATATAAATTTAAAATCTATCAACCTGACCGCACGGTTCAAAGTATAAGTGACCGCGTTATTACGTCTATCTCTGAAGATCAAAAGCAAAATCTTTGGATTGGCACTGAATCTAATGGTTTGAACAAGTTCAATCGTGAAAAAGGAGATTTCTCACATTTTGTGTATAATCCAGGCGATTCTGCAGGATTAAGGAGCAATAGGATCTGGTCGGCCTTCATGGACTCGCAAAATATTTTATGGGTAGTATACGATGATTTTACACTTGATAACATAAATACCGTAACGGGACGAGTTTCACATTTTCGCCACGATCCGCACGACGCGACCACGCTAAGCGGCGACACTTTAGCCTGTTTTTATTTTAACGAAAAAAAACATACGCCAATTTTTCAGGATAGCTATTATGATGTATGGATCGGCACGTGGACAGGATTGAACAGATATAATCATGACACAAAAGAGTTCACTCGATATCAATACAATCCGGAAAACGAAAAAAGCATTAGCTGCGATTCAATTATTAATATGTGTGAGGATCAAAATAAAAATCTCTGGATTGCCACATACGGCGGCGGATTAAACAAGTATTCTCGTGAATCTGGTACTTTTACGCATTATCAACACGATCCTGAAAATTTAAAGTCGGTCAGAACGGATTATATCGATTTGATCTATTTGGATAAAACCGAACGTTTGTGGATTTTCTATGAAAATGGATTTGACTATTTTGATTCGAAGAAGCAGGAATTTGTCCACTCAACGATAAAGCCGAGCCACCTGCCAGACTTGACCTATAATAGACAGTGGTGGTGGACGATCCCTCTTTTTGAAGATGAAACTGGTTTTATGTGGCTACTGGGTGGAAACAATTGGTTACGCAAAATATTTCTTGCCCGATATTCATCTGAAAAGCCAAGCTATAATGACTATTATTATGAAGCTAACAATCCCGTGGGTTTTAAAGGTCACGGTCTTTTGTCAGCTTGTAAAGATCATTCCGGCGTTCTATGGTTTGGCACACAATGGCGAGGTCTGAATAAACTTGATCCACTATCGCAACAATTTTCGCTCATCCAGCATAATCCGGCCGATAGCAATTCTCTGGCATCGAATGAAATCCACTCTATCTGTCAATCAACGTCCAATCCGAATATGTTCTGGATAGGCACTTTGAACGGCGTAGATAAATATGATATGCAATCCGGTACCTTTGAGCATTTTCAATATGACCGTGGTGTAGAGAATTCAATTATCCCCGGAGCTATTCCAGCGCTTTATGAAGATGATGCTGGACG
>CAYSNA010000775.1:0-2012 GCA_964432185.1 uncultured Cytophagia bacterium | reverse complement strand
ACCCACGTTGGCGAGATGCGAAATCAATTCAAGATTATTGATGAATTTTTCACCTGCGGCTGCGCCACCCTTGATGCCGAAAACAACCATGGCGCCGTAGCCATTTTTCAAATATTTTTGCGCCACTCTGTGCGACGGATCGCCCGGCAAACCGGGATAACGCACCCAGGCAACACGGGGATGCGTGTGCAAAAACTCGGCAACGGCGAGAGCATTGGAGGAATGTCGCTGCATGCGCAGCGGCAGCGTCTCGATGCCCTGTAAAAACATCCAGGCATTATCCGGAGAAATGGCAGCGCCGAGATTTCGCAACGGCACCAGTCGCATCCGCATGATGAACGCCAAAGGATTCAGATCACCCAAATCATGCGCATAGCGTACATCGTGGTAACTCGGATCGGGTTCATTATAGAGTGGGAATTTCGCATCAGTCCAGTCAAAATTTCCGGCATCCACAACAATGCCGCCAATGCCGGTGCCGTGACCGCCAAGCCATTTGGTGAGCGAGTGCACGACAATGTTGGCGCCGTAATCAATAGGTCTGAGCAAATAGGGTGTCGTAAAGGTCGAATCCACCACCAGCGGCAGATGATACTGCTGCGCGACCGCGGCGATGCTCTCAAGATCAATAACATCCAAAACCGGATTGCCGATCGTCTCGACAAAAATCAATTTGGTTTTTTCGGTGATCGCCGATTTAATCGCCTCGGCCGTCGGCGCCGCAAAATTGGTGGTGATGCCGAATTGCGGGTGAATCACATCGAACATGGTATAAGTGCCGCCGTACAAATTATTGGCGCTGACAATTTCATCGCCGGCCTGGCAAATGTTAATGATCGAATAATGAATACCGGATGTACCGCTGGCCAGAGCCAACGCGGCCGCGCCGCCGTCCAGGGCCGCAACGCGCTGCTCCAGGACATCCTGCGTCGGATTCATCATCCGCGTATAAATATTTCCCAACTCGCGCAGGGCGAACAAATCGGCCGCATGTTTGGTATCGCGAAAAACATAAGAGCTCGTTCGATAAACCGGAACGGCGCGGGCATTGGTGGTTGGATCGGGTTGCTGGCCGGCGTGCAAAACTTGCGTTTCAAATTTATAACTCATGTGTCTATCCTCGCTTCAAATTTTTTAAGTGATGCCTAACCCGGATAAACCGGAACCAAAAAGGAATCACGAATTACACGAATTTCACGAAAAGTAATTTCACAAAACAAATTCGAGTAATTCGTGAAATTCGTGGTTGGATTTTTACTATTTCAACTTGCGCCATTTCTGGTCATAAAACAAGTTGAAAGACACTAAATCATGTAATTGAAATTCGCGCTTTTTTTGCGCAGTTCATCAACCCGACACATGATGTCGGCGAACGTGACAAAATCGATGACGCCGGAAATGGCTTGTGTCACATTCATCCATACCTCCTCAAATGCTTTTTGTTCTTCACCGGATGCCCTCAGCGCCTTGTCTTCATTTTGAACGCCGGCGGTCGGTTCAATCGGACCATCAATGTGGCGCAGTATGTGTCCCAAAGTAATTTCCTTTGGCGCCATTTTCAAAAAAAAGCCGCCGCCGATGCCGCGCTTGCTGTCGACAAATCCGCCCTTTTTCAACGACAACATAATGTGCTCCAGATATTTTTCCGGTATATTCTGGCGGCGACAGATTTCCGACAACGGCACAATGTCATTCGAATCAAATTTATAGGACAGATCCAGAATCGCCCGCATGGCATATTCGCTCTTGTAGGTAATTTTCATCATCTTCTCTATATTTATGATCATCTAAGTAGTATTTAAGGAATTTAACCAAAAAATACAAGAAAATATTTCCAGGGGTTGGAAAAAGGTCGATTGACCAAAGGGGGGAAACAAGAGCGGATCCAACGACGTTCATCTGGTGTACGGCATCGTGCGTTCCGGAATTATCAAAAGCTGATCTTTATCACTGTCAGAAGAGATGCAGTAAAACCACATCAGCGGTTGGAGGCTTTTAACATCGCTTACGTG
>CAYSNA010000774.1:0-2013 GCA_964432185.1 uncultured Cytophagia bacterium | reverse complement strand
CCCCCCTTTCTGATGGCCTCATCAACCTCACCCAGACCAACATAAATGACAGCAATATCGTAGGATGATATATATTGGTTTTTGGATAGTTCTATCAACTCATCACGTATTTTATACGCTTCATCTATTTTCCCTGAAATGGCATAGACATGCCCCAGCGATGCTATATAGGTTTTCAAATCCTCGGAATACTCGACCGCTTTTTGATGGTGATGGATCGCCTCGACATACATGCTCTTCTGTTCATATATGAATCCTAATATCCAGTGTGCATATGAGAAATCTGGTTCAGAATCTAAAACATTGGTCAATTGTTCAATAGCTTCGTCAGAGCGTCCGGCCTCAAACAGCCGTTCACCATACAGTGCTTTTTCCGAGAGTGACAAAGGATTCACGTCACGGGCTTTATTAGAATACACGATAGCTTCATCAAACCTTCTCATGGCTGCCAAGAACCAGCCGTACGTTCCATGTGCAGAACTGTTGCCGGGATTCAGAACAATGGCACGTTCAAATGATTGTTCCGCCCCTGTCCAGTCCCAATCATACGTCATTTTCATATAACCAAGCGTAGTATGAACTTCTGCGAATTTTTCATCAAGTTGCAGCGCTTTTTGTGCATGTTTTTTCGCCAGCGGAAGCACCTCTTTTGGCGGTAGTAATGCATAATTAGCAAGCATTGTATACACATAAGCAAGGTTTGCATAGGCTTGAACAAAACTTGAATCAATCTCTATCGCCTTTGTAAAATAATCAATGCTTGTGTACATGGATTGTTGCGTAAAGGAATTATGCATTAAATAATTTCCTTTAAGATACTGCTCGTACGCCTCCGGATTCACAGTCTTTTCAAGTGCCAAATTGGCCTCTTCCACAGACGTCAAGTTAATCTTTAGTTCATTGGCAATCGCCCGTGCGATATTCTTTTGTAAAATTAAAACATCACCAAGGTGTCGTTCATCCTCGCCGCTCCACAGCAGTTTTTCCGGCACAGTTTGCCTCAACTTTGTTGTAATATGTATAGTGTCCTCATGACGTAGTATTGATCCTTCAACAACAACATCGACCTTTAATTCTTCTGCTATATTGGAAAGCGGCTTGGGATCCTTTTTATAGTGCATCACTGACGTTCGCGATATCACACGCAAGGCACTGATTTTTTCCAGTTCAGTGATCAATGCATCGGTCATCCCGTCAGCATAATGTTCTTGTCCAGCATCGTTCGAAAAGTTTTCAAACGGTAATACGGCAATCGAATGTTTATTACTTTTATGAAACTTGAATTCACGAACCGAAATAAAACCAAAAATCAGAAAAAGAATAACAATAACAACAACAGCGGTAAATAGAGTATATGAATAAATCTTCTTTTTGCCTCGCCGTATGGGAATAGTGGATGTGCTTTTTTTCACGGACACGTTGTGTTCATGTAAAAGCGGTTCCACATCGTACAGCACGTCCAGCACACTTTGATAACGTTCGGTTGGATCTTTTTTAAACATTTTATTAAAAATGGTCTGTAGTGATTCCGGAACATTTTGCAGATAGTGTGCTAATGGTGTGGGCTCTTCATTGACAATGGCGTACATCATGGGCTCGGGATAGTCGCCTTTGAACGGCAGGTGTCCGGTGAGCATTTCATACAAAATAATACCCAACGCCCAAATATCGCAGCGAAAATCGACCTTTTGGCCGCGAATCTGTTCCGGGCACATATACGCGGCGGTGCCCTTGCTGATGGTCGATTTGGTCAAATCGACGCCGGATAATTTGGCTAAACCAAAATCAGCGATCTTGACATCGCCATTTTGGGTGATGAGTATATTGCCCGGTTTGATATCCCGGTGGATGATGTTATTCTCGTGCGTGACGTGCAAGCCCTGAGCAATTTGAACAAAAATGTTCAACGCTTCAACAAAAGATATGCGGCCGTTATCAATTTTTTGTCTGAGCGATTCACCTTCATAATAGGCCATGCAGATATAGAGTTGACCGTCAGGCGTTTCGTTAATT
>CAYSNA010000773.1:0-2035 GCA_964432185.1 uncultured Cytophagia bacterium | reverse complement strand
AAAATGACGACAAGAATGATTTTTGGAAGAAAAACGTCGGCAAAGGATCATCCATGCCGTAATATTTTCAATGGCATCCTCTGATGTTTCGGCATAGTTTTCTGGCACCCACTTTGCGAATTTTCCTGATCCGACACATTGAAAATATTTATGGATTCATTGTCTTTGAACTGAAAATAATCCAAAAGGAATGTGAATGCTAAAAAAAATCATTCTTTCAATATTTCTTGTTTCGACGCTGGTGCTCGCGGAGGATGCGCTCATCTGGTATCCGGGGGGTAAAGCGGCCGGCAGCGCCAGTGCCATCGAAAGCGCCTTGACCGCACACGGTAAAACATCAAAAAAAACCACAAGTTTGTCCGGTTATACCCTAGCCAACTATGATTACGTTTTTATCTGTCTCGGCGTTTATGCCAACAATTATGTTCTAAGCGCCGGCAGCGATGTTGATGCCGTCATCAATTACATGAGCTCCGGTGGTAATGTTTATATGGAAGGCGGCGACACATGGGCGTGGGATTTTCCGACGGATGTGCACGGCTGGTTCAATCTTTATGGTGAAGCAGACGGCGAGACCGATTTGTGCAGACTGTTTGGGGCGTCCTGTTTTTCCGATCTCACTTTCACTTATGGCGGCAGTCAACAACACATCGATCGTCTCGCTCCGCTGAATGGCGCCAGCGTGATCTTTACCAATAATAATCCCGCCTACGCCGCGGCGATCGCCTATGATGACACCTATCGCAGCATCGGCGCTTCGTTTGAATTTGGTGGATTGACCAACGGCAGCAATACGCGAAATGATCTTATGGGACAGATCATCGATTTTTTTGATAATGGTTGCACCGCAAGCAAACCGGCGCCCATGAATGTTACGGCTTTTAGCGACTACGATAACGCCATCCCGCTGGTATGGGATGCGCCACCCGGACAAACGACCTTGTCGACCGGGCAAAAACTGGAGCCGACGTTGACAGCCACCGGTGATATATTCGCGCAGACCAAACGCCGCACCGCCGCTGGTCGTCAACGCGACTTTGGTGAATCGGGACATCTCGCCACAACTGCCGCATTTGGCTATCAAGCGGATTCGTATAATATTTATCGAAGCACCAGCGAAAACGGCGCCTATGCGAAAATCGCCTCAAACGTGGATCGCAATTATTATCGCGATGAGACCGTATCGAACGGCACAACTTTTTATTACTATATCAAAGGCGTGTATGACAGCTCGGAAGGTGAAGCGTCGCTGAAAACGTCGGCCCAACCGGCAAGTCCGAATGCCGGCACGTCGCCGTGGAAATTTATCAATCCGTCCATCAACGGTATTCTTCAAACGGATGAATGGACGAACGCAACGTCCATCGATATCACCGCAGCCGGTCAAAGCAGCACGGCCACGCTTTTCGTTTTTAACGATGACGATTATCTTTATCTCGCCGTTGATGATCCCGGAAATTCAAGTCTTAACACCGAGGATCAGCTCGGTATAAATTTCGATAAAAATCTTGATTATAATTGGCCCGGGTCCAGTTTGAATGATGAGGGAACACTGTGGTTCTCCTGGAATGGCAGCGCCTTGAACTCTCTGTTCCGCGGCTTGACAGGCCACTGGCCCCTCAGCCTCGATTGGGTGAATCCCGTGAACGCGGCGGGCATCACCAGCGCCGCATCCACAAGCGCCGGACACGTGCAGTATGAAATGAAAATTGATCTGCAGAACAGCCCCATCTCTACCGCTTTGGGCGAAAGCATCGGTCTTTTTCTCTACTCACTCAACATGCCGGATTCGACGTTCACGGCCTGCTGGCCCAACGCTGTGCTTGAATCGCCGTGGAATGACGCCTGGATGATGCCGTCCCTTTACGGCACGTTGAATCTTCAGACAAAAGGCAACTGCCCTTTTATTGTTGATGATGAAAGCGTGACCGGCGCAACATCCGTTACATTCAATGAGTTTGGCGACGGCCGTTTTGTTGACATGACGTTGTCAAATGTGACCGGTCAGGGTAATGTCTCCATCACTCAAACAAAC
>CAYSNA010000772.1:0-2038 GCA_964432185.1 uncultured Cytophagia bacterium | reverse complement strand
GCGCTGTAGAAAAAATCGCCCTTTTGAAAAGACCAGCCAAGATCGAGCGGGCGTTCGCGGTTGATATCCGTTTCAGCAAAAGAAAAATTGGCTACTGCCATGAGCACACCAATGAAAATAATCCAATAAAATTTCATATAACATCCCTGAAAAAAAGTAATCACGAATTACACTAATTACTCGAATGGTTGTCTCGAATTAGTGTGATTCGTGCAATTAGTGGTTCAGCTTTTAAATTTATTCAATCAATCCGGTATAATCTACCTCAAGTTCGACATTCTCTTCAATCAACTGCTCCATGGTCATTTGCCCGTTTCGTTTGGCGGCTTCGCGGGCGAGGATGGAGGTCAGGTTCGAATTGACGCTCGGTTCCACCGTCGGATTGGACACGTCTCCATTTATAATGCTTTTGTGAAAGGTGTCGATATTTCGCAGGATGCCGTTGTTGTACAAATCCTCAACCTCACCGACAAAAGCGCCGAGGTTGCTGCGCAAAATCGCCTTGCCCCAGTATTTGGTTTCGGCATAGCCTTCTGTGCCATAGACGTATGCGTCCAGCAGACCGTCGTTCACGTTGCGAAAATGCTCGCTGATGTGATTCATCATCACGCCATTTTCAAACTGAAAGGTCACGGACGACACGCGATGCGAATCGCTGTTGGAATTATTCACCACCATACGGGATGAGCCCATAGCGCTAACAGGCCGACCATCTGCGATCCATAAACCGGCGTCAATGGCGTGAATATCATAATTGACCAAATTGCCGCCGCCAAGCGCGTCATCCGGCACCCAGGCAAGATTCTGCAGCCGGTTCGCCATGCTGCGTTCGCGCGGCGGATCTTCAAAACCGTTGCCAAAGCCGATGGTGTGTACGAGTCCAAAATTTCCGATCTGCCCCTCGTGAATACGTTTGACAATCTCGATGATCACCGGATCGGTGCTCATTTGAAAATCAATGAGAAACACTTTGCCGTTCGCTTTGGCTTTTTCCGCATTGGCCAAAACGCGCAGCGTGCCCGGCGCATCACAGGCGATCGGTTTGGCCATATACACGTGACAATTATTTTTCACCGCATACTCAACATGATCCGGAAAAGCATACGGCGGCGTTTCGAGAAACACGGCATCGACGCCGCTGTCGATGAGGCGTTGATAACCCAGCAAGCCGGAAAAGCAGTGTTTTTTGGCGACGCCGAGTTTTTCACCAGCCGCCTCGGAGACGTGCGGAAAATAGTCCGCCACTGCCGTAATTTCATACCCCGGATGTTCGTTGACGAATCCGGCGATCAGCGAGCCACGGCCACCCAGACCGACAAATCCAACGTTGATTTTTGAATTGGCTTGCGAGCCCTTCACCATGCCGGCATTTGGTATCATCATGGCCGAGCCGATTAAAGCCGATGTTTTGACAAAATCTCTTCGTTTCATACTTTTTTCTGCCATTTTTCCCTCAACTGGTTTTATGTAACAATATCGTTGTTCCGCTGCCAAAATGAATCTAATAATTTTCGCTTCAAAGGCAAAGCCTATCCGCGTTCCTCCTCAATCGTCTTTTCGTCCGATCCATCAAGTTTGAATTTAAATTAATCAAAAAATACGTTTTTATTAGCAAACCGAGCATGTATATTTCTATTCGAATGAGATGAGTGCTGCCCTGATTTTTCACCCGGATAAAAAGGACAAATGATGAAGAATACCAAATCATTGATGTTTATAATTCTCACAATTTTAATCATGTCGGGAATGATAAGACCGGCCCTGGGAAAATCGCCGAGGCTGTCATTTAATAACGATAATACATTCAAAATTGTGCAATTTACGGATATACATTATGATCTCAATTCTGCCAACACCCTCCGGGTGAGGCAGCTCTTTGACAGCGTGCTGGAGATCGAGTCGCCCGATCTGGTCATTCTTACGGGCGATATCGTCACGTCAAAACCGGCGGCCGATGGATGGGGCGCCGTCACAAAACCGATGATTGAAAGAGAAAAAAACGCCGGGCCCCGGGGCCCGGCGTTTTTTTCTCTTTCAA
>CAYSNA010000771.1:0-2044 GCA_964432185.1 uncultured Cytophagia bacterium | reverse complement strand
TTATTTCTTGGAAAGCAAGGTGCAGTTCACAGGGTAGATACATGAAATTCATCAGATATTTTCAAAATAAATGTCGAAAATAGTTGCGCCGGGAATCTCCCCAAAAGTATCCGACGCCATTTTCAATACAAAACCTCCACGGTCACGAAATGGCGGTTTTCACATCCATTACGCTACCTCTGCTTGCCGCTCTTATAAAAAAAGCGTCCGGTGTGGGGACGCCTTTTTGTCGTTAACGTTCGTTCATCGGCACAAATTCTCGGTGCGCATCGCCCATATAAAGTTGGCGCGGGCGCCCAATGCGTTGATTTTGATCGAGCAATTCCTTCCAGTGCGCCATCCAGCCGGGCATACGACCAAGAGCAAACATAACCGTAAACATGTTGAGCGGAATACCAATGGCGCGCAACAGAATACCGCTGTAAAAATCCACATTGGGGTACAGGCTGCGTTCGACGAAATAGTCATCACTGAGCGCCTTTTCTTCGAGCTGCTTGGCAATATCGAGCAGCGGATCGGTGATGTGGAGAATTTCAAAAACTTTATCGACATGTTTTTTCAAAATTCGCGCGCGCGGATCAAAGTTTTTGTAAACGCGGTGGCCAAAGCCCATCAGCCTGAACGAACTGGATTTATCCTTGGCCATCTGCAAAATTTGATCAGCGGATTTGCCTTGCGCATGAATGCTTTTAAGCATTTTGATGACCTCCGTATTGGCGCCGCCGTGCAACGGGCCCCAGAGTGCACAGACGCCTGCCGCCACCGAACTGAACAGATTGGCGCGCGAACTGCTGACCAGACGAACCGTCGAGGCGGAGCAATTTTGCTCGTGGTCCGCGTGCACAATAAAGAAAATATTCAGGGCGCGTTCCAACACCAGATCCACCTGGTAATCGCGGTAGGGCTGCGAAAACATCATGTGTAAAAAATTGGCGCAATATTTGAGCTGATGATTCGGATAAATAAACGGGAAGCCTCGGGACCGCCGGTAGGTCATGGCGGCGATGGTACGGACTTTGGAGAGGATTTTCGCTGAGGCGGCTTCGAAATCCGCGGCATCAAGTTCCGTATCCAGCAGCTCCTGATGATAACATGCCGTGGCATTTAACATGGCGGATAAAATCGCCATGGGCGGCGCGTTGTCCGGAAAGCCGTTAAAGTGATGTTCCAACGAGGAATGCAGCGCCGTATGCTCTTCGAGCAAATGGGAAAATTCCAGATATTCGGCTTTGGTCGGCAGATGCCCAAAAAGGATGAGAAAGGCGACCTCGACAAATGTAGAGTTTTCAGCCAGCTCCTCAACCGGATAACCACGAAATTTGAGAATGCCATTTTCACCATCAACAAAGGTGATGTCAGAAACTGTTGAGCCGGTGTTGCCGTAGCCCGGATCAAGCGTAATCAGGCCCGTATCGGAGCGAAGATTCCGAATATCAACCGCCAATTCATGCTGAGTGCCCTGGTAAACATCCAGCAAAACTTTGGTGCCACGAAATGTAAGCTCGGCTTTATCGTCCAATTTGGCTTTGCTAATTTTTTCAGCGGATACTGCCATATACATCTCCTCTATTATTAATCGACCAGCGCATTAGTGCTCTATAATTCAAGTTGACGTCCTGAGGACATCAGCCTGCAGTGATCGTGCTTCCATCGCTCATTTGACTGATTTTCAGCGACGCTCAAATCAGAGAACGAGACAGATGGACTTTCACAATGAAAAGATGAATGTCGGTGACAGTCATCTCGTTGACGCGGCATAAAAGCGTTGAGCAACGTCATGTACCGTTTTCACAAGCCGATGTTCCCAGCAACGACTTTCGGTAAAAATATGCCCAACAAATCTTTTCGATGGCGCGATTGCTGCGTCTATTTGCCGAAACGGGAAATAAATCAATCGCTACGTTATGAGCTCGGGCGGTAATGCCGGCTTCAGGTCCGCCAGGCGTGAACCATCTGATCGATACGGCGAACCGGTTTGCACGTGTTGTGGTGTTGTGTACAAGTTTTTTTCTACGGGTATTTCGTTCCCATCAAAGCGCTTTGC
>CAYSNA010000770.1:0-2048 GCA_964432185.1 uncultured Cytophagia bacterium | reverse complement strand
AGATATCGTGTTGGAGCAGTTTGCGAATTACTATTTTCCGGCGCCGCAAACAAACGTATGTGATTTGGCGGATGAGCATATCATACCGGCATTCATACTGGAACAAAATTATCCCAATCCATTTAATCATTCGACCATCATTCGGTATCAATTGGCTGAAAAAACTTTTGTCGATTTGACAATTTTTAATATTCGCGGAGAGCGTATCACCACTCTGACCCAAAAGGAACAGCAGCGGGGACACTATCAGGTGACGTGGGATGGTCGTGGAAGCGACGGTAAAATCGTCTCAAACGGCATTTATTTTTATCAACTAAAAACGAATGATAGCCAAAAAACACAAAAAATGATATTGTGCCTGTAACCAGTTTTGCCGAGTTGTTTTTTTTCGAAAGGAGGTGAGACGGCAGCATAGACAAAATTAAAAATCACGCACAATGCAGTTCAACAAATCGGAGGTCATAATGAAAAGCAGTACCACTTTATTGTTGATGTTTCTGTTGCTTGGCAGCAGTATTGCGGATGTAAACGAAGGGCTTGTCAGTCACTGGCGATTTGAAACCGTTGAAAACGATTCGATTGTCACAGATATTGTCGGTAAGGACGCCGATGATAATCCATACATTGGTGTGTTAAAATCAACAGCGCAGATTGTGCCGGGAGTCATCGGCAACTGCCTGTTATTGACGGCGCAGGATTCATCCTATGTTGACACCAATTACCCGGGGATAATGTGGGATGAACCGCGAAGTTTTACCGCCTGGATCAAAACGGATTCAGCGCAGCAGGCGTGTATTCTGTCTTATGGTTCGGAAGTGAAAAGCGAAAAAGTAGAGTTTCGACTGGATGGCGACGTCATTCGGATCGAAAATTTTGGCGGTTTTATCAAAGGCGTGACGCCCGTCACCGACGGCGAATGGCACCATGTTGCCGCCGTGATTATCGCGCAGGGTGAAGGCATCAAAACCGTCGGCCTTTATGTGGACGGCATTTGGGAAGAAGTTGAAGGCAGCAATGAAAATCCATTCCTGACGACCGATACGATGAGCGTGCGTATCGGCATGTCCGGCCCGCGCGGCGACCGCCATTTTGAAGGCTGCATTGATGAAGTACGTATTTACGCCCGGGATTTGGACGAAGCTGAGATTGATGAAATCATGACCGCCGACCTGGCGAATACGGCCGTGCAAAATCGGATTGTATCCATTCCAACGGATTTTACATTGGGGAATTATCCCAATCCATTTAATCCGTCAACACAAATCCGGTACGCCTTGCCGTCCAACTCGACTGTTGAATTGAATATTTACGATATCACGGGAAAACACATCAAACAGTTATTTTACGGACAACAATCAGCCGGTCAACACACAGCCGTGTGGGACGGCTTGAATCAGCATGGCGCCAGAGCCTCTTCCGGAATTTACATCGTTCATCTGACAACCGACGAGCAGTCATCCAGTTTGAAAATAGTTTTGGCGAAATAAATAGTCGAGTCCGGCGCCTAACCGGACTCGTTTTTTCAGCCCTATTTTGGAAAAACTTGAATGTCCTGCATTTCCGCGGCGCTATTGAACGGCCCCGGATTTGGAGAGGATTCTTGTCGCGTGTTGCCAAAATAATCCGTATCAACAATCAATGAGGATCCATCATAATTATTGAACGGCGCGTTCGGCAGTTTGGCGGCGCCGAGCATGTCGGTGGTGACGAGTGATGTTTTTAATTGTGATAAATCGGGCACACCTGTCAGGCGGAGATAAACATCGCCATCCGTTGTATCCAGTTCGATCTGCACCGGACCGTCGACTTTGAGAAAATGCGTTTCGCGAGAAAACGGTTCGGCGCCGTTGGCGTAGACGTTTGCATCAATCCACACGGGAAATTCAATACCCGGTTTATCGTAAAACGCCAGTCCCGGACCGTTGATAAAAATGTTATTGTAAAAGCGGTTATCGCCGCTGCGGATGTGCGTTTTTCCCGCCAGTTCGGTTGAGTTTGGCAGATGGTACGGTACCTCCCGCTTGTCCTGTTTGCCAATGGAATTGATA
>CAYSNA010000769.1:0-2048 GCA_964432185.1 uncultured Cytophagia bacterium | reverse complement strand
AATATTTGCATTTTATAATTGAAAATCCTATTCAAGAAAAATTGTTGACATGATGGAATTATTAAAGTACTATTCTATAGCACAGTGATGTTGAAAATAGTTTGGACACAGAATGTCAAAATCCATTGAGAAACTGACAAGAGAAGAGCTTCTTGATGAAATTCGAAAATTACGCCGAGCAGTATCAGAGCTGTCAATTCTGAATGACCTTGCCCGTGAAA
This sequence comes from uncultured Cytophagia bacterium, assembly GCA_964432185.1. Classification (GTDB taxonomy): domain Bacteria; phylum Zhuqueibacterota; class Zhuqueibacteria; order Residuimicrobiales; family Krinioviventaceae; genus Kriniovivens. The sequence continues at coordinate 1,827 of CAYSNA010000769.1, read as the reverse complement.
TTGGGGCTTCAACTGATTCTTCAAAAATAATGCAACGCGTTATCAACAGATCGCTTAGAGCCGTGAACGCGGAACAGGGAAATATTACGCTCGTTGGTGAGGACAGTGCCGATCCTTTTAAAACATTTGTAAGAGATATGGTGAGTTCGAGTCAGCACCAGCCATACCATATTGACCAAGCGCTACTCGGCTGGATGCACTTGAATAAAAAAATCCTCTCTATCACAAATCCAAAGAATGATACTCGATTTGCAGGTGTTCATTGGGATGAAAGTATAAATGCATTATTATGCGTACCTCTCCTCAGCAAGAGCAAACTTGTTGGCATCTTGACAGTGCTCAATAAGCGCGATGGAACATCATTTAACCAGGAAGATGAGAGGCTCCTGGCCATTATTGCATCACAGTCTGCACAGGTGATTGAAAATGCTCGATTGTATGAAGAAGAACAAAAATACATCAAGGTTCAGGAAGAACTTCGTCTTGCCAAAGAAATTCAACTTGGACTTTTGCCTGCGGAAATCCCTCAGATTCCCAACTATGATATTGCAGGCAAAAGTTTACCCGCTCAGGAAGTCGGTGGTGATTATTTTGATCTTATATCTGTTGATGACGAAACTATAGCAGTTTGCGTTGGTGATGCTGCGGGTCACGGCTTACCAGCAGCCATGCTCATGGCAAACTTGCAGGCCATAATTAAATGCCAAACTTTTCTCAAAACTTCTGCTGAAGAATGTCTGCAAACGGCAAACACTATTCTCCATCAGAACACCCAATCAGGACGTTTTGCTACATTCTTTTTTGGCCTGTTAAATTTTCAGACACACGAGTTTGTGTATGCAAATGCGGGACATTCTTATCCATTTATGATAAAATCCGATGGCACAATCACTGAACTCAGTCAATCCGGCGTTGTGTTGAGTTTTGTACCGGATATTCGATACGAATCATCAACTATATGTTTTGAACCTGGGGACATTTTGACTATTTTTAGTGACGGTATTATTGAAGCCGAAAATAGCGCTGGAGAACAATATGGTGAATCTCGCTTCTTAGAAAACATTCAATTCAGCAAAGAGATGTATTCGAATATAATTCTTGATAATATGTTCAAGTCCATCAAGACCTTTGTGCAAAATGCGCCTCAGGAAGATGATATGACTATGATTGTTCTACGACGTAAATAACGACTATGAATCGGTTGATTAGTCCTTCGACGGTATTTGCTTGATCGAATTGCTTTATCGTCTAATTTGTAATTTGAGTTTGACCCCCGAATCAATCAAATGAGGAATTACAGATTTGATCGGACAAAAAATACTGCAATACAAAATCCTCGAAAAACTTGGTGAAGGTGGCATGGGCGTCGTCTACAAAGCCGAGGATACAAAGCTGAATCGAATTTTAGCGCTCAAATTTTTGCCGCAGCACATCTCAACAAACGAAACGGATAAAGCGCGCTTCTTGCAGGAAGCCAAAGCAGCGTCTGCGATCAGTCATACCAATGTTTGTGTCATCCATGACATACAGGAACATGAAGGCCAACAATTCATCGTCATGGAGTATGTGGAGGGAACGACGCTCAAAGAGAAAATACAAAACGACAACCTGAAACTTGAAAACATCCTCAACTATGCAGGTCAAATTGCCGAGGCGCTGAAAGCAGCCCACGACAAAGAGATCATCCACCGCGACATCAAATCCGAGAACATCATGATAACCGGTATGGGACAGGTCAAGGTCATGGATTTTGGTCTCGCCCGGTTTCGGGGATCGGAGCATTTGACGAAAACAACCAGCACGGTGGGCACCATCGCCTACATGTCG
>CAYSNA010000768.1:0-2052 GCA_964432185.1 uncultured Cytophagia bacterium | reverse complement strand
GGTCCCAGTCAAACCGAAAGGCCCGATACGAATGCGACGGACTGATAAAATCCGCCTGATAGACCACCTCACCGTTTGGGGTGACTTCGGTGCCTTTTGGCAGCGAACCGTCCGCCCAATTGATATAGGTGTTGCCGTTGGGCAGACGCTGTACGTTGCCCATCCAGCCGGTGGCGCCGTTGGGGTAGCGATACTCCCACACCATGGTGGCGGTCATCTGTTCCACATCGAGGGCAAACTCGACGCCGCGGGAAAAGCGTGGATTGTGAAAATTGCCGTTATCCATCACCGTGTAATGATTCGGTTTGCCCGGCACCGGCCGCGCGTCATGCTGGTAGGATATTTGATGTGATGTATTGAGAAATTCAAATTGATTATTTTCGCCACCGAGCCGCCAAATGATCTCGCCGGTCTGTCGATTAATTTTGGTCACCTCGCTCAAATGCCGACTCGAAATAATGATGTGACCGTCGTAATCAATAGCAATAGAATTCATGTGGATGTAATCGATATTATCGCCGCGCAAATTTTCCTGCACGGCGTCGCGAACATCAAAATAATCGGTACAGAGCCATTCGAACACCAGGTTGCCGTGTTCATCAAATTCCTGCACATGATTGTCGATCAAACGCGCATTGCTGTTGCCGCCCGACACCAGTTTGCTCATATCCTCCCGGTGCGAGCCCAGCGCGATGAGAAAAGAGTGACCATCTTCCGTCACCTGCAATTCGTGTTCGTCGGTGCCAAAGCCGTTGACGCAGCGAAAGGTATCGGTGATCGCAAAGTTGTTATCCATCCCGACAAAGCAATATAAATTCCCCAGGATACGTCGCGTCAGTTGACCGTTGAGCTGCACTTTGAAATCGCGCGCGCGATCCTCAACTCGCTGGTAGGCGTAGGGCGTGCCGTCATTTTCAAAAATCATGATGTAAGGCGAACCAATCCAGTTGTTGATGAAAATTTTGCCGGGCGCAATGCCATCCTTGAGAATGTCAGCTTGAAAAAGCGGAAAGTCGCCCGGCACCGCGACGCCGTTGATGACCGTCATGACACCGACAGTTTGAATCGCAGCATTTTGTTTGGATAGTAATGCGCTATCTTTATTTTTTCGGTCACGCATATCATAGAGTTGTTCGATATCATCACGCTCCTTGGTGAAGAATGAATAACGAAACGATGATCCCCAACCGAACAGATTCGATTTCAGTTCGACATCCACTCGTTCATTCTCGGCAAAGGCACTGTTCGGTTTGAATATGACCGTATTGTCGGACAAAACGATCTCGCCCGTATGCAGTCCGCTTTTTTTACCGGTGATAAAAAAAATGAAATCCGATGATTTAAATTCGGCATCACGCTTGGGATCAAACTTTAAGAGAAGTGACGTCTGCGGTGAGATAAATCTGCTGTTCGGTCGTGGATGCAGGTAGCTGACCCCAGCCGGTCTTTCATAAGCCAAAAGCTGGAACGTAAAAATTGCCAACAACAGGAAAAATACATGTCGCATTCAAAACACTCCGAAAATCCGTTTTTTAATTTTTCATTTTTTCCATGCAGAATATAGGAAAGCTGCGAAGCAATGCCATATTAATTTTTTGTAAACATGGCACTCGGGAAGAGGCGCAGGAGGAAATGGAATCCCAAAGAATTAGCGATGAGAATACCCGCGAAAAATCAATACATTTTCGCGGGCATTTTTTACAGATATAATATTAAGAAAATCAGAGGAATGATAATGCCGATGCCGGTCAGCCACGCGCCGCGCCGGGTGATGCCGTTTTTGCCCTTGAGGATGAACAATCCGGTTATGGCGATGATCATCAGCGACACACAAAACAGATCCGAAAACCACGTCCACGCTTTTTTCGGATTATAATGCAAAAAGTTGACGTGAAAGAAGACCGGCCGGCGCTGTAATTTTTCGATGACGCCGTATCCGGTGACGCGCGAACCCGGGTCGATGCCCAGAACAATCATGTTGACCTTAATCGGACATCGCGGCTACGGCAGCGTCGTCAAGTTCCAGGGTCGTGAATACAGCCTGCACGTCCT
>CAYSNA010000767.1:0-2060 GCA_964432185.1 uncultured Cytophagia bacterium | reverse complement strand
ATTTGATTTTTTATATTCTCAGCTTCCTGCACATAATTATAGCCAAGCACAGAAATGCCGCCGTCGATGACCGCCCGCACCTCATCCGGCGAACGGGTTTTGGCCGCGGCTTGGAGGGTGACATGCGGGGCACACGTTTGGTTTATCTTTTTAATTCGTTGCTGAATATCCTGCGGTGATAGCATCTGGTAACTCCATTTAAAAAGGCCTGCATCGAAAATAGAAAATGTTTGCTCAAATCACAATGATTTATGGCGCGCCCACAATAACTTACAACGGAATGTAGAAGATAAATCCTCTGTTATTCATTCACTTGATAAATTATAAAGGACTCAAAATGAAACAGATCGTTATTACCAAAGCCGGCGGACCAGAGGTCTTGCAGCTTAAAGAGGTAAAAACAGTAAATCCAAAACCGGCAGAAGTGCAAATCGATGTTCGCGCTGCCGGCGTTAATTTTGCCGATATTCTGGCGCGCAAGGGCATGTATCCCGATGCGCCGAAAATTCCCTGCGTTGTTGGTTATGAAGTCGCCGGTGTCGTATCAGCTATTGGCGAAAATGTCGATTCCTCCTGGATGGGCAAAGAAGTATTAGCATTGACGCGTTTTCATGGTTATGCGGACACGGTTAATGTTCCGGTTTCGCAGGTGTATGAAAAGCCCCAAAATCTGTCGTTCGAACAAGCCGCAGCCATCCCCGTGGTGTATGTCACCGCCTGGCAACTGCTGGTCAGCATGGGAGGATTAAAACCTGGCGAAACGGTATTGGTGCATAATGCGGGCGGCGGCGTTGGGTTGGCAGCGCTCGATATCATCAAACACATCGGCGGGCGAGCCATTGGCACGGCCAGCGCCGGCAAGCACAACGTGCTCAAGGAACGCGGCTATGATAATCTCATCGATTACCGCACCCAGGATTGGTTTGATAAAGTCATGAAGCACACAGACAACAAAGGCGTCGAACTGATCATTGATCCGATTGGCGGCGAGCATTGGAAAAAAAGTTATAAAGCGCTGCGCGCCACCGGGCGACTCGGCATGTTCGGCATTTCATCGGCCACCGAAGCAAGCGGCGGCCGCCTGCTTGGTTTGCTCAAAGTGGTGCTCAGTATGCCAAAATTTTCACCCATTTCATTGATGAACGACAACCGCAGCGTCTTTGGGGTGAACCTGGGGCACATGTGGCACGAGCCGGAAATGGTCCGTGTGTGGTTTGAGGCGATTCTAAACGGCGCTCGTGAGGGCTGGATTCGGCCTCATGTTGATAAAGTCATCAAATTTGAAGAGGCGGCACAAGCTCATCAGTATATTGAAGATCGCAAAAACATCGGCAAAGTGATTTTGACGCCGTAGTTATTCATGCGTCATTTTTCACGCGGGATTCAAACAGTCCGCAATGGCTTCGCCGTTTAAAAGCGCCAGCATGTTCTCGGCAGCGCGGCGCTGCAACGTTTTCATGGCGGCATCGGAATACCAGGCGTAATGGCCGGTGGCCAGAACGCGTGGATGTTTAAGCAGATAATCCTGCGCGGCGGTTGGCGGCTCGTTCTCAAAAACATCCAGCCCGGCGCTGTGGATGCGATCCTCGTCCAGCGCCGCGGCAAGCGCTTTTTCATCCACCACCGGACCACGAGCCGTATTGATGAGCACCGGCCGATGACGCATCAATTGAAACGCCTTTTCATTGAGCAGATGTCGAGTCTCATCGGTTAAATTACAATGCAGACTAATGACATGGCTGTGCTGCAGCAGCGTTTCAAGGGTAACGCGCTGCGCCCTGCACGCCTCAAATTGATCATCTGGCTGATACGGATCGACGGCAAAAATCTGCTCAAACAGCCCAGCCGCTTTTTTCGCCAATTGACAACCGATGCGCCCCAGCCCGATAATTCCCAGCGTTTTATCATGCAGTTCAAAAACCTCCGCAAACGGCGGGGCGGTAAAGTTGGTATTAAATTGTCCGAGGCCGATCCGTAAGCCGCGCGTGCAGGCGTAAATCAACATGAGCGCGTGATCCGAAACCGAATGGTTCGCGTACCCCTGCACATTGGCCACGCGG
>CAYSNA010000766.1:0-2061 GCA_964432185.1 uncultured Cytophagia bacterium | reverse complement strand
CTCCCCGTGCAAAGAGTTGGCAAACTTGAGTTCATCTTTTACAAAAAAAGCGACTCGATGCAGCTGGTCGATCTGCGTGTGGAATTTGTCGTAACTTGTTTCGCTGTGTACCCACACGTAAATGGTGATGGCCGTGGCCATACCAACAGCCAAACCAAGGATATTGATGACGGCATAGCTCTTTTGTTTGCGCATGGTGCGAATGGCGAGTTTTAATGTGTTCAGTAACATGATAGTCTCCAAATATATAATGGATGATTATCTCGTAAAAAGTCATCGTGAGCGGAGCGCAGCAATCTCCACGAAAAGGAATTGTACTTTTTTAAGAGATTGCCAGGATGTTGGTTTTTTTCTCATGACGGTTTAGTGCTTGTCTTTTTCCAGTTGATTGATAAGCCACATCACATCATCATGAGCGAATTCAAGATTTGAATCTGCAACGATGCCTTTAAGCTGTTCAAGGATGTGATACGAATTTATTTTGGCCAATGCGACGGCGGCTTCGTTACGAATCATCCAGTCTTCATCGGATAACGCTTCGACCAAATCGGGCGCCGCTTGTGCCGAGCCGATCTTGCCCAGTATTCGGATGATTCGCAGCCGCGTGAGAAAATCGTCGTGATTTATATTTTGAATCAAAGTGGAAACAGCCGGTTGACCAATGTCAACTAAACTTTGCATGCTTTGCAGCCACGGCCAGTAATAATCGGTGTTGAGAGACTGAATGGCCGTATGGGTTACGAGAGTTGGATGCTCTTTGGCCAGCGTTCGGCTAATGTCACTTATGCTGATATAATGCGGACGATCCGGCAAAACCTCGGCCAGAGCGGCCACCGCGTCGGCCGTTCCAATCCGCCCCAGCGCGTGCGCGGCAGGATCAGCGATATACTGGTTTTTATCCTGCAACAGGGAGATAAGGAGATCGGTTTTTTCCGAGACGTTGTACAAGCCCAGAGCCTGGATGGCGTAGCGTCGTCGTCGTATGGATACCGTGGAATCCGCCGCCGTTTGACTGACAGTTTCGATAGCGCTGCTGGTTCCGATGTCTGCCAGCGGATAGCAGGCGCGCGCCGCCGGCCAGTCCATCTCCGGATTTTCGGACTGGACTGTTTTGATGAGAGCCTCAACGGCGGGTTCGCCAATCTCGGCAAGCGAATCGACAGCCGCTTGCCAGTCACGTGTACCTAATTGTGTAATCAGGCGATTGATGTCCTTTTCCGAAATGGAAGATGACTGACCCAAAAAAACAATCTGCACAAAAACGGCCAACGCCAGAATATAAAAAATGCTGTTTTTCATGATTCCCCCCCTAAGGTGAAATCACGATCAAACTCCGCCGTCAAGATGTTATACAGTTGGCCCGGAAAAAGCGCTTCAAGTTCGGTCACACTTTTTAAGCCAAAAATAAAGGCAATGGCAATCGGATCTGTGCGCCAGCCGCTGTGCCCTTCATAAAAACCGTAGCGCATGATGTACTGTGGTTCCATTTCACCGGTGTAAATTGTTGATAGTTTTTCGTGCAACGTATCACGTTGGGCGGCTGTTAAGAAATGATAGTGTTTTGACAGAAAACTCTTCTCGTCTGCTGTTATATCGCGTTTAAAAATAATCCAGAATGCGCCTTGTATGCCGTCATCAAATATTGATAATTGACCGCCCTTGGTATCGTGCGCTTCGACAATCACTTTTTGACCGTTATAAAAAAACTGCGGGATATTCTGCCATTCATGCGCCGCCATATTCCAGCGGTTCAGCGCAAGGTCATTGTCCATCATATTAAGCAGATGAAAAAGCGGCTTTGCCATCTGCGGATGCGTCAAGCCAAGCTGACGCACAATGGCATTATCCGTTTTGAGCAGCGATAAAATATCTTCATTCGCGCTCATAAAACCATCTTCGGAGAGTTGACCGGGGCGGCCCAAATCCGTGATTTCCGCCAACGACCGTCCGGTGATCATTTTGGTGCGCGCCAGCTCTTTTGGGGAATGCAGCCCCGTTTGCGCGAACGCTGGAAAATCCGTCGAATCGACGACAAGCTGCTTGCAAATCCATCGATCATTG
>CAYSNA010000765.1:0-2075 GCA_964432185.1 uncultured Cytophagia bacterium | reverse complement strand
CAGGAAACTTATGGCGAAGATCCTTACCTGACATCGCGTATGGGCATTTCTGTGGTGAAAGGTCTGCAAGGTCCTGCCGACGCCAAATACCGAAAACTGCTGGCCTGCGCCAAACACTACGCCGTGCATTCCGGACCGGAGTGGAGCCGCCATGAAATCAATCTCAATGATGTTGATCCGCGCGATGTGTGGGAAACCTATCTTCCCGCCTTTAAAGCACTGGTGCAACAGGCCGATGTCCGCCAGGTGATGTGCGCCTATCAGCGTCTGGATGATGAACCGTGCTGCGGCAATACTCGCTTGCTGCAAACAATTTTGCGCGACCAATGGGGCTTTCAACATCTGGTCGTCTCCGATTGCGGCGCCATCGCCGATTTTTACACCAGCCACAAGGTATCATCCACCCCTGTTCATGCGGCGGCCAAGGGTGTTTTGGCGGGAACCGATGTGGAATGCCAATGGATAGGTCACAATTATAAAAAATTGCCGGAAGCGGTTGAGCGGGGCTTGTTAACCGAAGAGGACATAAACGACCGCCTGATGCGCGTGCTCATCGGCCGTTTTGATTTGGGTGAGATGGACGACGATGCAATTGTTCCCTGGTCAGAACTTCCCATGTCGATTGTCAATAATGAAGAACATCGACAACTGGCGCTGGACATGGCTCGGGAATCCATGACGCTCTTGCAAAATAAAAACAATATTCTCCCCTTAAAAAAGTCTCTCAAAAAGCTAGCTGTCATTGGCCCTAATGCCGATGATGAACCAATGTTGTGGGGCAATTATAACGGCAAGCCGATCCGGACCATCACCATTCTTGATGGCATCACCTCAAAGCTGTCGGCGGACAAGATTGTTTATGACAAGGCGTGCGATCTGGTCGAGGATAAAGTGACCAAAAGTTATTTTTCGCAATGTTCGATAGACGGCAAACAGGGTTTCAAGGCCACGTACTGGAACAATGCGAATCGTCAAGGTGACATCGTGACGACACAGCAAATTGTTAATCCGATCAAACTGACCACAGCCGGACAGCACGAATTTGCACCCGGCGTTCGCCTGGAAGGCTTTTCGGCCAAATATGAAACCGAGTTTGTGCCGGCAGTCAGTGAGGAAATCGTATTCAAATGTGGCGCAACGGGACATTTTGAATTGCTGGTTAATGGGGAGTCCATTATAAGATATGATAATTGGCGAACCCTGCCATCGCGACACCCTGTAAATGTCGAGGCCGGTGTAAAATATAAAATTGAAATCCGTTATGCCCAGTTGAACAATTGGCAGGCCAACCTTGATTTTAATTTTGGCAAAGAAGTCGATATTGATTTTGCCGGACTTTTGAACAAGCTGGCGGGAATTGATGTGGTAGTTTTTGTCGGCGGTTTGTCAACAAATCTTGAAGGCGAAGAAATGCCGGTGTCTTATCCCGGATTCAAGGGCGGCGATCGCACAGAAATCGAGCTGCCAGCGGTTCAGCGTAATTGTTTAAAGACGTTAAAAGCAGCCGGGAAAAAAGTTGTTTATGTCAACTGTTCCGGATCAGCCATCGCTCTGGTTCCGGAAACCGAAAGCTGTGATGCCATTTTGCAGGCCTGGTACGGCGGCGAATCCGGCGGTCAAGCCGTGGCCGATGTTCTGTTCGGCGATTATAATCCCGCCGGCAAGCTGCCAATTACGTTCTACAAAAATCTGGGACAACTTGCGGATTTTGAAGACTATGCCATGCTTGGACGCACCTACCGTTACATGTCCGATCCGTTGTTCCCGTTTGGTTTTGGATTAAGCTACACCACCTTTGCCATTGGCGACGCCATGTTGAGCAAAACCTCGATCAAGGCCGACGAATCAATTGACATCACCATCCCGGTTGCCAATACCGGCAAACGTGACGGCACGGAGATCGTTCAGGTGTATGTGCGTAGGGTCGATGATAGCGATGGACCGCTAAAAACGTTGCGAGGATTTCAACGGGTAACTATTGCTGCCGGAAACACCGGTCAGGCATTAATCAACCTTCCGTATACTTCATTCGAGTTTTTCGACTGGACCAGCGGCAAAATGGCGGCAACTACCGG
>CAYSNA010000764.1:0-2078 GCA_964432185.1 uncultured Cytophagia bacterium | reverse complement strand
CCGGACGAAGTGATCATTCAGCTCCGTTGAAAACTTGGGCAGGAATACAGTGTGAAAACTCGTCTCGTAAAAGGTATTCGTGGGTATCTGGCTGCCGGATTACTTTTTCTCGTCCCCGTTGTTCTTACCATCTATGTCGTTTTCCAATTGTTCTTGTGGTTGGACGGCATCCTGAACCAGCAGGTCAGCTATCTCATTTTTCGTTTTCTTGATATTGAATCGGGTACGCCGATCCCTGGTGTTGGCTTGTTGGCGCTTGTGTTCATTCTGTTATTTACCGGCATGGCTGTGCGCAATATCCTCGGCCGCCAGTTGGTCAAATTGAGTGATCTGATCCTCAGCCGTATTCCATTGGTTAAGCATATTTACAGCACCCTTCAACAAATCGGCCAGGCGTTCCTGTCTGACAAGAGCGATACTTTTAAACGCGCCGTCATTTTTGAATATCCTCGTCCGGGCATCTATTCGATCGGCTTTATAACTCAAGATACCAAAGGCTTGATTCAACGGCGGCTGACGGAAAATCAAAAAGAAGATTGCTACAGTATTTTTTTACCGACAACGCCCAATCCCACCTCCGGTTATCTGCTGTTTGTGCCCAAGTCCGATGTTATTGAACTGAATATTTCCGTCGAAGAAGCACTCAAGCTGATCATTTCGGGCGGATCGATCGTTGTGCCTGAGAATGTGAATACTATGAAAGCGGACAACGTGGAGTGACAAAAGCGATACCTTGGGATCGGTCACCTATAAATCTCGTTAACTGTAAAAAGGATTTTTCATCAAGTTTCGATTCTTAAACATTTTGATTTTTATAGCGCCGCTGCTTTTCGCACAGGGCATGCCGGAGAGCGTCGCACCCGTCGGAAATTCCATCGGGCTTGATTACCAACAAGAGTTTAATACCTATCAATGGTCGGCCACTGCGGCGCTTGACAAACAGGTGTCAGCCCGGTGGCGCGTTTCGTTCAGGGAAAATCTTCGCACGTCCATGCTGCGCACGTCGGATCGGGATCGCTGGAAGGATGACCAGGAAGCCGGCCTGCAACTCGCTTATCGACTTTTGCCAACGCTTTCGCTTCAAACTCAATTTCGTTCCATCGTTTTTCTTGATAAACAATCGGGCTTTAATAATGATGTGCGCAATCATTCCGGCGCCATCGGTGTGGTGTATCTCCCGCATCCGAAAATTTATTCCGCGATGAACATTGGACCGAAATGGGATTCGCGTTATTCGCAGCAGGACCGCGGCGCGACCTATGACGTGACGCTGCGTGGCTCCAGTTTTGATTTGGCCGGATATGAGAATGCCGTCTCTTTTATGCTGGGTGAAGATCGATACGATCGACGTAAAAATTCCAACATCATGGCGACGATTCGTACCAACAAGCAGTTTACCGATAACGCTGCCGATTCTCTGGATATTTTTTATACCAACCAGCGCCGCGACAACTACGTATCGACACTCGGTGATATTGAAAGCCAGCGCGAGGATGTCAAAGGCGTTCGCAACACACTTTTTTACGGTATTACTCCCTCAGCCACGATGCGTTTGAATACGAGTATCGAATTTAAAAATGTCGAGTTGCTGCAATATGGCGACACGTCGGATGACCGCCGCCGCAAAAGAAATGACCAGCGCTTTTCCAACGATCTGGCGTTTTTTCTGAAAAAGAAAAAATTGAACGGCCGGCTTAATCTGCTCTATTTGCTCCAGGAGCAGCGCTACGATCTGACCGTCAATGGCCGGCCGTTTTCCGAGCGCACCGCTTTTGTCACGCCGGATAATTCAAGTTCGCGCCTTATGCTGACCGGCCAATTGGAAAGCCGCGTGAGCCGGCTCGACTCCACCTCTGCCTATGCCTCCATCAGCAAATTTCAGTATGACACGCCGGACACCAACAATTTTGATGACCGTGATGAGCTGCGCATCAATACGCGCATCAGCTATTCCCATTGGTTCAGCTCGTTTTTGCGCCTGGAAGTGCAGGCCAGTGTGAACCTGTACCATATGGTGTATATTTTTAGCGAACGCAGCGCCGATAACAATTGGAACCGAATTCTCATGTTGCGCCCGA
>CAYSNA010000763.1:666-2081 GCA_964432185.1 uncultured Cytophagia bacterium | reverse complement strand
TTCAATGTGCGCCACAAATTCTATTGGCGAATTCAATGCATTTGGCATTGAGGCCTGTACAATCACATCTCCTGCTGTTGCACCGGCTATGAGAAATACCTGAGCCAAACCAGAAGCGTCCGTGAGCACGGTGGAATGTTCGTCGATAGAGCCGTCACCGGATTTAACCTGAAAGAGAACCGGCATGTTTTCGACCGGCTGATCCTCTTGATTCTTCACCACAACAACCAGCGGATCAGGCAAGCGCTCACCTGTGTAACCGCTCTGATTATTACCGGATAGATAGTCAAGATGATAGATTTCCGGCGAAAGCGTGTAAGCGGCATTTGCCGGCACAGCCGTGCGTGTTTGAACCGAGCCGTCCACACGCTCGATGCGAATGTCGCATGTGGTCAAATTTCCCAAACCAAAATGTTGACGCAGATTATTCGCCGACAAATAACCGCTTGCCGAGACGACTTGACGGTGAGCCAGCGCATAGATCTCATCACCCAAATGCCCTGTTTCGTACAACGAGATTTTGGAACCGATGCCGCCAAGATCGCCATGCGGGCCAATAACCGTGATGTCTATCCAATTATTGTTGATAGCGCTGTTATTTTCCAAATACACATTTTCATATTGAGCGGTCGTCAGATAAACGTCAATATCACCATCATTGTCAAAATCGTTCGCGACCAGCGAGCGGCTATCGGCGCCGACAATATCAAGCCCACAATCGCCGGCGGACGTGAACTGCTTGCCATTGCCAAGATACAAACGGCCCATGGATGTACGAAAGAAATTCCAGATCCGACTTTCATAATAACGATCAAATTTATTATTCTGCAGGCAATAGATGTCGAGATAACCGTCGTTGTTGGCGTCAAAAAGCTGAACATTATAACCATTCATGGCTTGTCGCGGAATGCCGGTGCGTTCAGTAAATTGTCCTGCGCCATTATTATTGTAGATATGCAGATACAGCGAGTCCGAACTATACGAATTTACTTTGGATGCCAGCAGCAGATCCGCATCACCGTCGTTATCGTAATCGGCAAAAACAGCGCCTTGAGAACCGGCAGGGAAAGCGAGTCCAGCGGTGGCAGCCTGCTCTGAAAATTCTCCCTGTCCATTATTCACATAGAGTTCATTCGCCACCTGCGGCCAGGAAATATAAATATCCGCATCGCCGTCATTATCAACATCGGTTGTCGTCACGGACGGCATGTTATCACCCGACGCCGTACCGGCGCTCAAGCCGCGATCTTGTCGTGAAAATACACCGCTGCCATTATTGATATACAGTTCGTGCGACGCATTTTGATTGACCGCCAATAGATCAATATCGCCGTCATTATCGGCGTCAAATGCCACGGCCGCGCTGGTCAATTCAGCCTGCGAGGTTATGCCGCGCGAGGCGCTTTCATCGGAAA
>CAYSNA010000763.1:0-656 GCA_964432185.1 uncultured Cytophagia bacterium | reverse complement strand
GACCGGCGCCGTTATTCATATACAAGCGGTTTGCCGCGCCAATCCGGCTGCAAAAAAGATCGGCGTCGCCATCATTGTCGGCATCAAAAAAAAGGGCGCTAAAACTGCCGCCGTTTGTGCTTATACCTCGGACGCTGGTTTCATCGGCAAAGGTGTGGTCCGATTGCTGGATGTACAGAATATCGCGCAGGTTTTCACCCTGTTGGAAATTGGCGACATATATATCATCCAAGCCGTCATTATTGACATCGGCAACCGCCAGACCATGCCCACCCTTCAAATCCGATAAACCGCTTACATTTTTGCTGAACGATTTGTCGTCAAAAATCACATCGGTATCAGCCGTGTAAATTTTAACGTCCGAAAAAATAGGACCGGCCATGGTGCTGTAGATATCATCGCCGCCAATACTGATGTGCTGGATACGTTCAATCGGGCCCTTCATGAGTTGCTTTTTAATTTCCTGACCGTTGAAATAGAGCCAGATATAATCTTGATCCCAGACAAATTTAAAATGATAGGTCACATCTTCGTAGTGCGACCAGCGCCCATTGCTCACCGCAACATAGAACTGCCCGGTCCGGTTGTACTCCAGTCCCAGCAAGATATTCAGCCGGTGCTCTTTCAGAAAAGCATGGTAAATGCCCGCACCAAAT
>CAYSNA010000762.1:0-2082 GCA_964432185.1 uncultured Cytophagia bacterium | reverse complement strand
CCAAGAGCACGGTATCGCTTTCCATTATGACCAAAATAGTAATACCATGCCGTCGTCCCATCTTTGCGCTTTCTTGGGTAAACCGCCATATCAGCCCCTTTCTCTATCAAGAGGCCAAAACGCAATGCTATAAGTTAGCACATATCGCATTTTTTTGCAAACCCTATTTTCTCTAATTCTCTCGCTGTGTCTTCAACGTCTCAACAAATTCGTCCAACTCTTTGACGTCGAACAACCGGCTCTTGCCAATCTTGATCGACGGCACTTTCCCGTCGCTTAACCACTCGCACAACGTCGAGCGACCAATCGACAAATACTCTGCCGCCTCCTTCGTTTTTAATAATCGTTTTTCCATACTCGTGTTCCTTGTATTTTTTAATCAAATGTTAGCGTCTCAATACCACATCGGAAACAGTTTGGACAAAAAAGAAACAGTTGAAACGGTTTTTGGTAAACTATTGTACAACGTCCAAATGTTTTTACTTTATATAAAACCCTTTCAACCCTTTCAAAAGCGCCAAACCCTTTCCGTTCACGCCACCAAGTCAAGCCCAACATATTCCGTCCGTCGTGTTACTGGGGCCTTTCGCTTCTCATACCCAAGCGAATTCATCCGCCGCCCAAAAAGCGTATTCGACATCTCTTCCTCATGATTCATCCTCGCCCATCGACAAAAATCTTCATATAATTCCCCAGCGCCGACAGCCGCGCCGTCTTTTTCAATCGTTCTATCACGCAAATATATTTGTATGACATCCGATTCCGTGCGATACGCTTTGGTGGCACTCGTAACAGTTTCATTCTCTGGCAATCCATGCCGTTGCCAGCCTTGGCATCCTTTTATCCCCCAATTTAAAATCCCGGATAATTCCTGGAGCAACTCATCCCTCAAATACTTGTCACATTTCTCGCCCTCAAACTTTCGATTAAACAGTATCAGGTAAATACGTCGCCAAATCGAATTCGTTGTATCCGTAATCTTCGGTCTGTGATTCATGCTGACCCATAATTTATGCGTCGGATCAAATGTAAATGGGTGGCCGTATATGTGCCGTGCTGTAATGCGATCACCCCCCGTTAGCGACTTTATTAATGCCGAATCCAACGTTGCATGTTCATTTACTTCCGACGTCATCACAAAACGGCTCCCCTTCAACATGGCTATCTCATAGTCATTCTTCGAACTGCCGTAAACCGAGGTCTCAAGCGTATTAAAATTGATCGTGCAGGAATAATCGCCCATTAACGTACCCAGTACTTCAATAAGAGTACTTTTACCGTTGCTGCCTTCCCCCAGAAGGAAAAATAAACATTGCTCATTCACACAGCCCGTCAATGAATAACCGACGGCAGCCTGCACATAATCAACCATGTTCTGATCGCCGTTAAAAATCTCCAGCAAAAATAATTTCCACCGCGGACAATCAGCCGTTGGATCATACACAACATTCGAACACTTGGACACCATCAGATCAGGCCGGTTTTCATGCAATGTCCCGTCTCGTAAATCAACGATGCCGTTTTTACAGCCAAACAAAAATGCATCCCGGTCAAAATCATTCTGCCGAACGGCAATGGATGAAAAACTTTGTGCCGTAGCCAACATGCCGTTTATCCGGCTATGGTTCTCACTCAATATTGACCATTTCGCAACCTTCCCCCGCTTGTCCGCGTCGTCTATCTGCCCCGACGCTTCAAACCTTTTCCGCATCGTCCGCAGGCCAAGAACCTCAATCTGCCCCAGGTCATCTTTCCGCCAAATGTGGCCGTCAAAGATGTACCATTTCCCTGATGTATGATCAAATCGGATTTTATCACCATAAAGCGCCGCTAACGATTCTGCATTTCCGGCATCCGTTAAATGAAAACTGTTGAGCTGTTCTCCAAGATTCTTTACCGTGACAAGTGAGCTTTTACGCTCATACTTGGCAATAGATCGAGAAATGCTCTGAACTTCTTTTTCCTCACGCGGCGGAATGCATCGACTCAAATTAAAAATACAAAGCGTCTTGAATAGTTCATCTTCGTTCGCCCCTCTATACCGCAGCGTTCCGGCCAACGACGCCAACGCACTATTGCGAC
>CAYSNA010000761.1:0-2082 GCA_964432185.1 uncultured Cytophagia bacterium | reverse complement strand
GCTCCGGCAATCCAGTTTTGAGACGAAATAGTAGCTGCCCAAAATCATCACGCTAACGGCGATAAAAATAATCTGAAATCCAAGGACGGATACCAGATATCCGGCGGCCAGAGGGAACAGCGTGGTTAAAATATTGCCGGCGCCGGAAATGCCGGTAAAAGTGACGCGATTTTCTTCGGTGGAGATTTCCAGCAACACGCCTTCCATGGCCACGCGGTAGGTGGCGAAAAAGATGCCCGAAAAGATAAAAATAAATTGATAGGCCACCTGGCTATTCTGCAACAGCAGCGCCAGAATCGGCAACGAACTTGCCAGCACCAGCGAAAATTGCAGCAGATGTCTGTAGATGAATTTTTGCGAAAATTTGTATAACACGAGTCCCGCCGCCAGCATACCGATGGTTCGAAAGAGTAAAAAATTGCCGATCAGGGTGTAGGACAGCCCAAAACTTTCTTTGGCAAACAAAACCACAAACGGCAGCACACTCAGTCCCAGCCCCAAACTGTTAATGATGATCAGATAATATTTCAGATTACGGCTTTTTTTAATTTCCGCCGGAATGGATTTAAAGAACGACAGCAGCGATCGTTTCGGTTTAGGCGATGAATCGATTTCCTGAATTTTCCAGAATCCCAGTGAGGCGGTGAGAAGCAGCAGACCGGCGATCAAAAATAACAACGCATAATTCACCGGATAATCGTAATATTTCAACAGCTCGCGTACGACCAGCGCGGAGGCGAGGAATCCGATGCTGTTGACGATTTGTTTGGCCGAGAAAAAATGTTTTCGTCTGGTTTCCAACAGGGATTTGCCGAGAATATCCACATACGAAACATTGGCAAATGAACCGGAAAAAGAAAACATGGACATAAAAACAAAAATGAGCAAAATGATCAGCCAGTTGGCGAGCGTGTGCGATTGGAAAAACAAAAAGGCCATGAGAAACAGCGACAAGACGCGCAGATTGATGCCGGTGAGCAGAAAGGCTTTCTTTTTCACTTTCGGCGCCAAATAACTGGCAAAGACGAGCTGCATCAAACTGGTGCCGCCAAGCATGATAGCGGTTAGCAAACCCAGTTGGACGGATGATCCGCCGGCCTTGATCAACATGGACGAGACGATGGTATCCACATCCATAAAATTGGTGGCGAGCGACAGAAAGATCGAGTGCCACAAAAATGACCAAAAGTTGTTTTGTGATTGTTTTGGAGCGAGTTGAAAAGTTGATGCGTTCATTTGTATGGTCGTCTTTTTGCTGATTTGATTTGGCGCTATGCAATAATCACATTGGATGTTCATGGTCTGAAAAAGGTGCAGGATATTTGCCATGGTACGCATTATTGAAAAAAGAATTGCACTTTTTGCGCACAAACAAAAACCGCCGAGCTTTTAAAGTGCCGCAGGGGAAAAGAATTATTTTCCCCTCGGCGTAGCTTTGCGATACGCGGTTTCTTGTTGAACGCTTAATGCGCCATTATATGAAATTCGATTATTTTTTTACCGAAAAGGAATACTCGCCGCTGGTCACTTCAAAGACCGCATACTCGTTTTCCATCTGCAAAAATTCCACTCCGGGCGCCTCTTGCACGGATGTGCCGTTTTCTCTTATATCTTCAACGGATTTTGTTGGAATGAATACCGTTGCTTCGCTACCGACCGGAACAGTCACATCCATTAAAAATGCGCCCTTGTTTTTCCAGGTGATTCCGGCTTTTCCATAAGGTGTGTTATTTTTATACGTGACGTAATCCATCTCATCCACAGGTATTGGTTTGAAGATGATATGTTTATAGCCCGGAAAATCGGGATCAGCATTCATGCCGGCGAGTTTGCGATAGAACCAGGCAAGGCCGCCACCGAACATGGGGTGATTGTGAGAACCGCCTTCATCCCATTTTTCACGCGTTGTGGTCGATCCGAGTTCGAGCCAGCGGCCAAAGCTGGGTTCGGTGCGTTTATTCATGGCGTTGTAAGCGAGATCGTTCAACCCGTAATCCGCCAGCACTTCAAAAAAATGTTTGGTGCCGCAAATACCGGTATCGAGATGGCCATCAGCAGCGAGAATATCCGCTTTCAGCGCCG
>CAYSNA010000760.1:0-2084 GCA_964432185.1 uncultured Cytophagia bacterium | reverse complement strand
ATTTTTTAAAATCCTTTTTCATCCGTCTGATCCGTTAATCCGCGTTCTATCCATAATGTGTCCGGTAGTGACTTCATTTTATTGAATGGGCAAACGCAACACCGAAAGCGACCATGCCGGCGCCTGGTAAACAAACGGCGTTCCGGTTTGTGTTACGGATGTTTCTTTCGGATAAATCTTCTTCGGCTCCTGTATGGAATTTGCGTTCTCCAGATGGTCGGACGTCAGGACGGTCACCCGCGCCGGGGAGATCAGTCGGGCCTTATTAACATCAAGATGAACCGCCTGTGTCGTCTCATTCACATTGACAATTTTGACGATCACCTCGCCGGCCGTGTTATCCAGCACTGCACTGCAGAGCAGACCGTCTTTTTCCGACTCGAAGGTGACGGGCAGCAGGTGCGTGCCCGCATTCAAACTGTACAATTTCTGCACGTAATAATTGGCCGAGCCGTAGCTGCTTAGGTTATCGAACCAGATCAAATCCGGCCGCCACTGCCACGCTTCCTCAT
Organism: uncultured Cytophagia bacterium; assembly: GCA_964432185.1. GTDB lineage: Bacteria > Zhuqueibacterota > Zhuqueibacteria > Residuimicrobiales > Krinioviventaceae > Kriniovivens. The sequence goes on along the minus strand of CAYSNA010000760.1, from coordinate 1,572 downwards.
GCGCAAACAGCGGCGCATAACAGCTCATGCGCACCAGATCGGCATTGCGTTCCAGGCCGATCATAAAAGCGGCTTCGTAAAGCGCCGTTTTCCAGGTATTTCGATTGTTGGGATTGCCAACGCCTTCACTTTGCGCCGCCCATTCGCCAACAAAAAGTTTTGGACCGCTTCGATCATAGTCGTCATAATAATCGACATTCTCAAGAAACCAGTCCGCCGTGCGATAGAAATGTTCATCGACAAAATCGGGATTGAGGATGCGCCACTGTGACCAGAGATAATCAATTTCCTGTTGACCGTTCGGAAAAATCGTTGCATCGGAACCGGTGGCGGCGATGAGCTGAATCTCCGGATAGCTCTTTTTCAAAGCCGCCGCAAAAGCTTTGTAGCGCTCGATATAATGCGAGCCCCACTGCTCGTTTCCGACGCCGAGCATTTTCATGTTAAAGGGGGCGGGATGGCCCATGTCGGCGCGAATTCCTCCCCACTTGCTGTCAACCGGACCGTTGGCAAACTCGATGAGATCGAGCGCATCCTGGATATAGGGATCGAGCTCCTCCATAGGCGCGAGCTCGGCGGTGTTAAACTGGCACGCCATACCACAATTGATGATCGGCATGGGTTCGGCGCCAATATCTTCGGCGAGGAGGAAATACTCAAAGTAGCCAAGGCCATAGGATTGAAAATAATCCGGCGTTGGGCGATGTTTGAACTCAAAATTCCAGCGGTTGATGTTGCTCATGCGCTCAGCCGGAATCCCGATGGTGTGCTTCCACTGGTAGCGCTGGGCGAGATTATAACCCTCAACAATACAACCACCGGGAAAACGCAAAAAACCGGGCTGCATGTCGGCCAGCAATTGCACCAGATCCCGGCGCAGGCCGTTTGTGCGGCCTTTCCAGGTGTCCTGGGGAAAAAGCGAAATCATATCAACCTCCAGTTTGCCCGTATGTTCAAACCAGAGGACGAGATGTGCCCTGGCGTCGGTGGCGCTGGCCGTCAGGTCACAGTAATATTCACGCCACTCGCCGGATATCGCCTCAATGGTGGATTCAGCCAGCACGTCCCCGTTTGGCGTTAAAAGTTGAAGGCGCAGGGTGGCGTGTTTGTTGGTCGGATTTCGCACCATACACTGAAAACGATAGTCGGCACCTTGATGAATACCCATGCCGCGAAAACCTTCATTCAACAGGCCAAAGCCGCTGCCGGATTGATCCACCTGAACGTGGAGGACATGCGGATTGCGCGGATTTTCCGTTGAAAACACCGTCACCTCGCCTATCGCGCCGTCTTTTTTAATAACCTGCCAGCCCATCATAGGATCGTCAAATTCGAAAGAACGATTTTTAACCAGCTCGGCATACAATCCGCCATCCGCCCCAAAATTAATGTCCTCGAAAAAGATGCCATACATGGTCGGGCTGATATCGACGCCGGTTTTGGAGACATCAATCGTCAGGCGGGTTTCAGCCATCAGCATCCCGCAGAGAAGAAAAACAAAGACGAGTATTTTTTTCATGAAAACTCCCTGAGCGTTACACGTTGCAGACATGGTGAAGAAATTGAAAACGG
>CAYSNA010000759.1:0-2087 GCA_964432185.1 uncultured Cytophagia bacterium | reverse complement strand
AAAGGTAAATGTGCAATGGATGCTTTATTGCCTGGTGCACAACATAGAAAAGGTGGCGCATTGTGGTTGCGCCTGGTAAGGATTTTGCCGGAAAAGAGGGTCATATTCAGGAGAAGATCTGAAATGTAATAGCTAACAAAAAAATCGATTCAATTTATTTTTGAAAATGCCTGTTTCGGCGGTAAAAGACAATGGAGAAAATAGGTTATTCGACAATCTCAACGAGCCTGTCGAAAAACTCCAATTCGTACTTAATTTATTTGAAATCACACCCGTATTTTTCTAGATTCAAAAAAGGACTGAGAAGTGGGTTATATATGGCAAAATACAAAAAAATCGATTATAATCAAACGGTTTTACTGCCGCTTTCGCTTTCCAATCAACTGCAATCCGGAACACTGGAATTTTATATAAATCAGATAGTTGATGAGAAAATTGATTTATCGGTATTTGATGTTAAGTATAAAAATGATGACAACGGCTCACCAGCTTACCCGCCGAAAATTCTACTCAAGATTATTCTGCTGGCATATTCCCGCGGCCTGACCTCCTCACGGCGGATCGAGCAGGCGTGCAGGGAGAATGTTATTTTTATGGCCCTGGCCTGCGGTCTCTCACCGGACCATTCCACCATCGCACATTTTATTGCCGAAATGAAAAAGGAGGTAGTTTCCATTTTCAGAGATGTACTGCTTTATTGTGATGAACAGAATCTTCTGGGCGGCACGCACTTTTCGCTGGATGGTTGTAAACTGCCTTCGAACGCTTCCAAACAATGGAGTGGAACGTTTACAGAACTCAGGCACAGGCAAAAGAAACTGGCAAAGAAGGTACGCCAACTGATGCACGAACATGAGAATCATGACCGTCAGGCCAATGCGTTGTCTTCAGGTTTAAGCAAAACGCAGGTTAAACGGATCAATCAACAGATACAACGTATCGATACCTTTTTAAAAGAGAACCAGCCAAAACAAGGTAAAAGCAAAAAGGAAATCCAGAGCAATATCACCGATAACGAAAGTGCAAAAATGCCGACCTCCCATGGTGTGATACAGGGCTACAATGCCCAGGCGCTGGTGGATGATAAACACCAGATCATTGTGCATGCGGAAGCCATGGGTAACGGACAGGATCACGATAATATGTTACCGGTACTTGATGGCGCCAGGCAGACTATGAGAGCCATCGGTAAGAACGATGATTATTTTGCCGGCAAAGAAATTAGTGCCGATGCGAACTATCACAGCAGTACCAATCTGCAAAAATGCGAGGATGAAAACATCGATGCGTACATCCCGGATCCCGGTTTCCGCAAACGGGATGAGCAATTTAAAAATCGGGACCGATTCAGGAATGGCGTGACTAAACGTCCAAAGAAAAAAGCCGGTGCGCCCAAACGTGATATTTTCTCCTGGGAAGAATTTGAATATGATGATAAAGTCAGGCGATACAAATGTCCCAATGGGAAATATTTAATTCAACAAAGTCTGAATCACAAAATAGGCAGCAGAGTCTATCATTTTTATCGTTCCCGGGAAGCAGATTGCCGTGATTGTCCGTTACGCTCAAACTGTCTATCCAGGGAAAGCGGTAAGACCCGGTCATTGCTGATTCCGTCGGGGCATATTGAAAACAAAGAAAGACAACTTAATCTTTCGCAAAAGATGAAGAAAAAAATAGACAGTCCGGAGGGCAAGGTGATTTATTCTAAACGACTTGCCACGGTAGAGCCGGTGTTTGCCAATATTCGCAGTCAGAAGAGAATGGACCGGTTTACCTATCGCAGTAAAGTAAAGGTAAATGTGCAATGGATGCTTTATTGCCTGGTGCACAACATAGAAAAGGTGGCGCATTGTGGTTGCGCCTGGTAAGGATTTTGCCGGAAAAGAGGGTCATATTCAGGAGAAGATCTGAAATGTAATAGCTAACAAAAAAATCGATTCAATTTATTTTTGAAAATGCCTGTTTCGGCGGTAAAAGACAATGGAGAAAATAGGTTATTCGACAATCTCAACGAGCCTGTCGAAAAACTCCAATTCGTACTTAATTTATTTGAAATCACACCCGTATTTTTCTAGATTCAAAAA
>CAYSNA010000758.1:0-2088 GCA_964432185.1 uncultured Cytophagia bacterium | reverse complement strand
GATATAGGATTTGTTGGCAATGGCGCGTAACAATGTTGATTTGCCTGTGCCGTTTTCTCCAATAAAAAAAGTGATTTGGGATGAAAATTCGATCGAATCGGTTTTTTGAAAAACATCAAGATTGAATGGATAATAATCCTGTGTCGGATATTTTTCATGAAGAATGTCAATTTTGCGAATATGCATTCGTCGTCCAGGTTTGGTTGAAGGTCAGATAGCCCAAAATGGCAAAAGCAAAATACAAATCTTCTGGCAGCTTTACAACAAACTTGGAATTGTTTGTCTTTTTAATCCGACATTTGTACCTTGTAAAAAACGGAGCACTCATGAAACATGTTTTTATTTTTCTGGTCGTGCTTATCCCGCTCATTCTTCAGGCGGATGATTTTTCCACACTCATCGAGTACATGACCGGTTCATTCAGCAGTCAAAAGCAGGCCGAAGCGGATTCCGACTTTTTTCATATCCGGCTCGATATGGCGCGCATATGGCTCGACGAGCCCGATGGTGTGTGGCTGTACGTCGAGCAGGCGGCAGCCACGCAACTGGATAAACCGTATCGACAGCGTATCTATCACGTCACTCAAATCGACGAGCATGAATACAAGAGCCAAATATTTACTTTTGATGATCCGCTGCGCTATGCCGGATCGTGGAAAAATCCCGATCAATTGGCATCCCTCACACCGGCGGATTTGGAAGAACGCCATGGCTGCGCCGTTTATCTGAAAAAGCAGGCGGATGGCTCGTTCCATGGCAGCACGCACGAGCGTGATTGTCTCAGCAGCCATCGCGGCGCCAGTTATGCCACATCCATTGTCACCATCAGCACGGATCGGCTTGTGAGTTGGGATCAAGGATTCGATGAAAACGGAAATCAGGTTTGGGGCGCCGTCAAAGGCGGTTATGTTTTTGATAAAATAGAGAGGGACTCGAAATGAAGCGTTTGACATTAACAACCATTTTAGGGCGCGTCTGGATCGTCACCGGTTTATTGGTACTGTCGTTTATTAACCTGCTGGTCTCGGCCGAGCCGCAGGTTCTGCCGCTCTGGCCGGACGGCCCGCCCCTTGGCGAAAACGCCAAAGCAGATGATCCGGAAATGACAGTTTATCTGCCGGACAATCCAAATGGTGCGGCGGTGGTCATTTATCCCGGCGGTGGATATTGGGGATTGGCGATGGATCACGAAGGGCATCAGGTGGCGCAATGGCTCAACTCGTTTGGCGTAGCCGGCATCATTGTCAGCTATCGCCGCGGCCCCGGCGCCGAACATCCGGTGCCGTTGATGGATGCGCAGCACGCCATTCGCACGGTGCGTTCGAAAGCCACAGATTGGAATATCGATCCGAATCGTGTCGGCGTGCTCGGTTTTTCCGCCGGCGGGCACCTCGCCTCAACGACCGGACTACATTTTGATTCGGGCGATGCCAATGCAACAGATCCCATCAAAAAGCAAAGTTGCCGTCCTGACTTTATGGTGCTGGTTTATCCGGTCATTTCCATGACGCAGGATTATATGCACAAAGGATCGCGCAACAACCTCATCGGGGAGAATCCGGATCCGGAATTGGCCAAAAAGATGTCCGGAGAACTCCAGGTCACGGCGGAAACGCCGCCAACATTTCTTGTCCTGTCCAATGAGGACACGGGCGTGCCGGCAGAAAACAGCGTCTATTTTTATCTGGCGCTTCGAAAAGCCGGCGTGCCGGCGGAAATGCACATTTTTGAAAAAGGCCGCCACGGTTTTGGCTTGGGTCAGTTGGATCATATTCTGTCCAGTTGGATGGGATTATGCGAACGATGGATGTACCAGCGCGGCATCCTCAGCTCGCATTAAAAATCTATCGTTTTGTTTGACAAAAAAAGTTGACATTTAAGAATATGTTCGTTATATTTGTCGGCTTTTTTGGCGCGTTCGTCTAGTGGTTAGGACGCCGGCCTCTCAAGCCGGTAGCACGGGTTCAAATCCCGTACGCGCTACGCTTGAGCGCACCGGCAGTCAAGATGACAGTGCGCACAAAGTTTACGCGCCCGTAGCTCAATTGGATAGAGCGTCTGGCTACGGACCAGAAGGTTGGGGGTTCG
>CAYSNA010000757.1:0-2089 GCA_964432185.1 uncultured Cytophagia bacterium | reverse complement strand
AATCGCTAGCCGATGTTGGCGGAGTGCCACGTTTCCAGAAACTCGTTTTGACGCCGCTCTCGTCCGCCGGCAAATCCCAGTGCACTGTATAGTCAGTGCCGCTCTGCCAGGGGCTTGGATTGTCGCCGTTGGCCCGAATATTCAACGGCGGCGGAGGCGGAGTTTTGTCATTGGCGAAAACATCAACAACTATTTTTGCTTCGGGTGCGTTGGTGAACGGCTCGACAAAACCGACATTATCATAAGCTGATGCTTCAAACTCATACGTCGTGCCATGCTGTCCCTGGAATAGGGAATCTCCGGCGTTTGATGAGACGATCCATAAATTCCACGGGCCGCCATTAGCGCGGTATTGGACACGGTAAAAACCGGAGATCCCGCTGCCGGAGCCGTCCGTGGCGCCGCCCCAATAGACGCGAAAATCGCGCGTTGCCGATGTATCCGAGTCTACGGATGCGCGACCGCCCGTGGGCGCATTGCGATCAACGCCAACACTATTTGTCGCTACCGACGACAAGCCGGCTTTGTCAAAGACCTCGGCCCGAACCTGATACTGCCCGTCCGGAGAAGTTGCCGGCACAAAGGAAATTTCGGTCGTCGCATTTTCCCCCGAAGGAATGTTCGGATAGGTGAACGGACCGCCAATACCGTTGGTTGTGATCACGGCATAATCAGCCGCGCTTTCTGTATAGGACAGCTCGGCATAAATTTCAGCGTTGCCCTGAATGGCAAACCATCTATCGTTGAACGCGGCTTTTGGAAAAGCCAACTGGACATTGGATGGCGGCGTCGAATCCAGCGTAAACTGCCACACAGAAGATGGATCACTCCAGAGCTGCCCGTCCCAGGCGCGAACCGACCAGGAATAATAGCCGTCGTCAAACGGCACGGGCACGGTAAAACGAACTGTGCCCTGACCTTGCGCTACCGGGGGAGCTGGATCAAACAGATTCGGCTCGGACATGGAATTGTAAACCAGCGAATCACCGGACTCCAAGACAAACTGGATTTGAAAGTGCAACTCGTCCGATGGATTCGCATCAACCGGTACCTGCCAGGTAAAAACAAGGGAATCTGCGGTGATAAATTTTTCATCGACAGGAGAAATTAAAACCGGCGCATCGGGTGGTTCATACCCTGCGGCATTATTAATCAAAAACGTGAATAAACCGGTTGTGTCGGCTATAACAAAATCCAGCGCGCCATCGCCGTTAAAATCACCGGAGGTAAAATTGGTCGGATTGCCGGAAATGGCCATCGTTAGAGGTTGAAAAGTACCGCCACTATTCAGCAACACCTGAAAGGTATCGAGTCGACTGCCGGTCAGCGCCAGATCAATATCGCCGTCAGCATCGATATCACCAACATCCAGCCAGTTGGGTTTTGAAATGGTCGGATAAACATTCGGAGAAAGAGGAAAATCGGGAATTGGGATTTCGCGCAAAATACTGGTGACGACGCCTTCGTTATTAAAGACAAAAACCTGATCGCCGCTAAAATCTACGGCAAGAACATCGGGTCTAAAATCATTGTTAAGATCAACAGCTTTAGAGATTTCGATGTCACTGTTGCTGCCGGTATTTAGATAAATGTCCGCTCTATTTTGCGAGAATTCGGCACTGCCGTTGTTTAGAAACAGACCGATATTAGCATCAGTTTCCGTATGCCCAATGCCGACATCGACAAAACCCGAATTATTCAAATCGCGCGCCAGAAGGCTTTCCGCACTATTGGATCGATCAAACCATTCAATATTACTGTTGCTCGGTTCAAAATGACCCGTTCCGTCGTTCAAATAAACAAAGGCCGCTTTACGTAAATTATTTCGCAGTGTGACGATAATGTCAAGATAGCCGTCCTGATTAAAATCGTTCACAGCGGCGCCGCGAGGTTCGGCAAATCCAAGCAAGGCATCACCGACAGTAAACGTTTCTTCGAGAGACAAACGGCCGTTAGGTAAAAGAAAACACGTGCTGATCCGCGGCTCGATAGTAAATTTTTGCGCACCGCGATGCAAGAGAACAAAATCCGGCAAGCCGTCAGAATTAAGATCCCCTGAATACATTGGCCGTACGCGATCCGGCAACTC
>CAYSNA010000756.1:0-2106 GCA_964432185.1 uncultured Cytophagia bacterium | reverse complement strand
ACAGAATTACTGCCTGATGCTATCGTACGTTCTATCCCAAATTCTTGGATGCCTAATGCATATATAATAAAAGAGGCGCATCCGGCTTTGTAATGGGTCTATACAAGATATTGTGTTGTGAGTATATTGGGTTTTACTCCAGCCATCCTTCAGTCGGTTGATAACTCACAACTTCAAGGTTTTTAAAAACGGCACATGGACGACAAACTTTTATTCACCAGAATCCTAAAGATACGCCCTCCCTGGTTCATAAAAACGATAACGGTTAACGAAGGCGAAGAGCGCATCGACATTCATGTTGATCATGAGCCCGATATCCGGGTCAGATGTCCGGTTTGTGAGACGTTTTATGGAATGTACGATCATGCGCCGGAACGCATTTACCGTCATCTGGATACTTGTCAGATGAAGACGTTCATTCATTTGAGGCCGCCACGCGTGAACTGCCCGCATCACGGGGTGAAACAGGTTGACTCCGAATTTGGGGAGAACCGTTCCGACATGACGTTTGCCTTTGAGACGTTTGTTCTCAGAATCGCAGCGGAATGCAGCATTGAAGCAACAGAGCGGCTTTGCGGCTTGGGCTGGGATCAATGCTGGAATGTGCTGGAACGCGCTGTGGGGCGAGGTCTTGATCGAAAGCCAAGACGAGTGCCGAGCCGCATCGGTGTGGACGAAAAATCCATTGCTCGTGGCCATAAATATGAGACGTTGGTTTATGATATGGATGCCGGCACGGTTGAGTATGTTGGTGATGATCGGAGCCAGCAGAGCCTTGAGAACTATTACAAGCAGTTCAGCCCGGACGAACTTGCCGGGATTGAAGCCGTAGCCATGGATATGTGGGATCCATACATCGCGGCGACCAAGGCATATGTGCCGGATGCGGTGAAGAAGATTGTGTTTGATCGTTTTCATGTCATGCGCCAAGTTCTGGATGCGGTGGACAAAGTGCGTAAAGGTGAGCACAGGCAGCTTTCCGAGGCGGGAGATCAGACGCTTAAAGGAACCCGATATCTGTGGCTGTGGAGCTACGAAAATATTCCGGAATGGCGAAGACCGGAGTTTAAATCGCTTAAGGCAAAGGATTTGAGGGTATGCCGTGCCTGGGCGATAAAGGAAAACCTTCGGCATTTGTGGCATTACCGTTATGAAGGGAACATGCGGGATTATTTTAAACGCTGGTATTTTTGGGCAACCCATAGCCGACTTGGTCCAATCAAGAAAGCGGCCAAAACGCTCAAGGTTCATCTGGACAATATTGTCACGTATGCGCGCCATCGAATTACCAATGCATTGGCGGAGGGCATGAATGCCAAGATCGAAAAGATAAAACGAATGGCCTGTGGATTTCGCAATCGGTCGCATTATCGAACGGCCATCTATTTTCATTGTGGCGGACTGGATTTGTATCCCCGACCGCCGATTCAACCGGTTTTAAGGTTCAAAAATGCGTAACCACAACATATTGGGGGTACCCATTACAAAGCCGGATGCGCCATAAAAGAAAAAGCCTTTAATCAAAGCTGAACTTATAACGACAGAGGTATTGCTCATTATGACAATCCATTTAAAAAGGTCTGCGATTGCTATAACACACCGTTGTACTTTAAAATGCAAACTATGCAATGCATATATCCCATATTATAATAATCCATTTGATATGCCCTTCGACCAGGTATCAAAAATTTTAGATCGATATTTTTCAATTATCGACTCGGTAGGTATATTTAGTGTTTTAGGAGGCGAGCCGCTGATACATTCAGATGTTTCTAAAATTTTGAATAAAATAAATTCATATTCAGGCAAAATTACCCAACGCATCGATCTGGTAACCAACGGATCATTGGATATGAATGATGAGACGTTTTCTTTTTTTGTTGATAATGCACAAAAAGCGAAGGTTATTATTAGTCACTATGGAAAATATTCGCCTAAAGCAGACGCCCTTGTTGAAAAACTGGAAGCACATGGAGCAAATTACAGGGTAGCAAAGTATTATGGAAATGATTTGCTTTATGGAGGTTGGATTGATTACCGAGATCACTCTAAAAAACACTTTACACAGGAAGCAATTGAACATCAGAGCAAAAATTGTATTGTGAG
>CAYSNA010000755.1:0-2108 GCA_964432185.1 uncultured Cytophagia bacterium | reverse complement strand
TATTGAAGCCAACCCAATATCTGCTCATCGCTCGGGATCTTGCCGCTGCTCTTCACTTCCCCCTCAACCACCAGCCCCGGCGTCATCATCACGCCATACGACATGATGTCGTTGATGTCCGTGACTTTTTCCAGCTCAATATCAATGTTGTGTGCGTCAGCCACTTTGGTGACGCGTTCTTCAAGAAACTTGCACTTGGGGCAACCAGTGCCCAGAACTTTGATTTGCATTTTGGTGTACTCCATAAAGTTTAAAGATTTGTTATATTATTAGTCTGTTGCGGTCCGCGGAAACCAATGCGACGTCCGCAAACAAATCCGCACCAGCATCAACATCACCGGTACCTCAATCAACACGCCGACAACCGTCGCCAAGGAAGCGCCTGACGATAATCCGAAAAGCATCACGGCCGTGGCAATGGCGACTTCAAAATGGTTGGACGCGCCAATCATAGCCGCAGGCGCCGCGTCCCGGTAATTCAATTTTAATAATCGCGCCAGTCCATATCCCAGCCAGAATATAAGATTGGTTTGGATGAACAATGGAATGGCAATCCACAGAATGGTCAGCGGATTCGCTAAAATCACCTCGCCTTTAAAACTGAACAGCAATACCAGTGTCACCAGCAAAGCAACGATGGTAATCGGCGTTAAAAGGTGCAGAAATTTTTCCTTAAACCAGGTTTCGCCTTTGGCTTTGATGATCCATTTCCTCGACAGAAATCCGGCCACAAGCGGAAGCGCCACATATATGGCGATGGACAACAGCAGCGCCTGCCACGGTATAGGCAAACGGCCGACACCCAGCAAAAATCCGCCCAGCACACCATACAGCACCAGCATGGTCAGTGAATTAATCGCGACCATGACGAGCGTCAGCCCGTCGTTGCCTTTTGCCAAATAGCCCCAGACCATCACCATAGCCGTACACGGCGCAATGCCGAGCAGAATACAACCCGCCAGATAGCTGCGCCAGAGCGGCACCTCGAGCATTTTAATGCCGTCTGATAATACCACGGTGCCGGCGCCGTGCTGCGCCCCGACCGGCAAATCAAGGCCAAACGGCATCTTGACCAAATCGGTGGCTTCTGCGCCGATGAATCCTCTGAACAGAACACCCAGAAATAAAAGAGCGATGGCATACATGGTGAACGGTTTGACCGCCCAGTTGATAAATAGCGTCAAGCCTACCGGTGTGCCGCTCTTTCCGGCTTTGATGACTTGTTCAAAATCAATTTTAACCATGATGGGGTACATCATAAAAAAAAGACAAATCGCGATCGGGATCGATACGACCGGCGCGCCGTTCACCATGATGGACAGCCCATCCAGGTACTGCGCCACTCCCGGTGCGAGTTTGCCCAGGACGATCCCGCCGACGATACACAGTCCGACCCAGAACGTCAAGTACCGCTCGAATATATTCATGCTCTTTGTTTCCAAAACTTTATTTTTTCCCATTAAACCTCCAAAAAACCTTATTTTTTACTACGACTTTCAGCGTTGTCCACATCAAATCAGCGCGAAAAACAGCGTTTACGTGCTGGTTAGTTTGTTGTACAGCCCGGTTAATTGTGAACGATACATGTCACGAATTTGCTCTTCATGCTCGCCCAGCGGTTTCACCGGAATCAGATCAACAACCTGATCATAAGGCAACTCAGAGTTATATAAAAGATCAATTGTATTCGCCACCATCGCTTTCATCCCGGCCACGGTTTCCTTTTCACTCAGACCAAAATCCAGCGCCAGTTTGTGCAGCTCATTCAACTGCGGCCATAAATACGTCGGTCCCATGGCCGTGACAATGGCGTACGCCTCCAGTTTTTCTTCGTCAACCTCAGGACAGTCACCCAACACCGCAAACAGCTCCAACAACAAATTCTTTTCTGTCTCGCCAATGTATTTGGAAAACCACACTGGATTATAACCCGAATTGACATAACTCCCTGCATTCGGAATCATGCGTACCAGCTTGTTGTATCCGTTTAACATGCCGGACAATTTTTCCGAGATAAATACCGGCGCCAGCGAGACAACGGTTTTGGCCTGCGATACGGCCTCTGCAATCTCCGGCAGCACTTCTTTGAACACCGGTGGATGCACCGC
>CAYSNA010000754.1:0-2116 GCA_964432185.1 uncultured Cytophagia bacterium | reverse complement strand
ACGATTTCACAAAAAAGTCACAACATGGAATGGGTCACAACGTTAAAAATGCTTTGTGACCCTTTTTATTTTCATGTGTGATGTTCACCTTAATAGGTGAACAAGTGTTTTTTGCGCAATGTAAGTGATAACAGGTTCTTTCCCAAGCCTCCTTTTACTGTTCCTTTGCCGAGAACTTGGATCATTTTGTTAAAATATTAACCGAACTGTCTTGACGGAGATGAATTTTAATCCCGTTTAAAGTCTATTAATAACAGAGCATTAAAAAGAACAATAAGCTAAGTCCCACTCATGTGAATATTTACTGGTTGAATCAGGATGTCTGAAAATTTCCGCAAAATCACCAAAAATTCTTATAAAAAAGATGTGAAAAAGGAAGAAAAAAGTCTTGACAAATGTTTAGGATATTTGTATAATTGGTAAACAAGTGTTCACTTTAAAAAGTGGTTAGGCAATGGCGACACAGCTTACAGACAAACAACAACAAGTGTTAGATGCGGTTCGGGAGTTTCAGGCGGAGAATGGATTTCCACCAACCGTTCGTGAACTGGCGGAATTTTTCGGACAGTCTTCGACTGCCGGTATTCACAAGATTTTAACCATCCTTCGTGACAAGGGCCATTTGAATAGGAATGATCGCAAGTCGCGTTCACTCGGTATTGTCGATCAAAATGATTTGAATGGAGATCGAATTCGCAGTTTGCCGATTCTTGGCCACGTGCAGGCCGGTATGCCGCAGCTCGCTTACGAGGAAAAAGAAGGTGATATGTTTATCGACTCGGATTGGGCCGGCCATGGTGAATCATTTTTACTGCGCGTGCGCGGTTTGAGTATGATCGATGCCGACATTCGTGATGGCGATATCCTCGTCGTGCAAAAGACCGAGCAATGCCGCAACGGCGATATTGTCATTGCGCTGCTTGATGATGAAGCCACAGTAAAACGCTTTTACAAGGAGCACGACCGTTATCGCCTGCAACCGGAAAATCAAACTATGCAGCCGATTTATGTTGAACGAGATTATCCGAATTTTCATATCATTGGTTTGGTGCGTGGTTTATTGAGAAAATTTTAGAAAGGGATGAATGATGAAGACACAAGATATGACATTTGACCTGCTGCCCAATAACAATTTGTTTGCCTTGACCGAGTTGGAGAATCCGTCCGAGTTGATGGAAGAGGCTCTGGATGACGTCACCAACGCCTTTGATGTCTTGTATGAAAACTATAATATGTCATACGATGAATTTTATACATACATTAAATTTCATAATGATTCCTTGTCTCGGGAAATTGACGAGCTGTGGGACAGCATCAACTGTGATATTGTCGATCACTATGAACACGGCACGCTATTGAGTTTTGAACTTAATAGCTGGAAGGCCGAGCTGATCACCTGGAAAGAAAAGGTCGTCGCGGCGATTCGCGATATTGTCAAGGTCGAGTTTTATGACGAGTTGCGTCCAGGCCCACTGCCTGCTTTTGTCGAGGCAGCCTAAGATTTGACTATCGATCGACGATAGAAGGAGAAAGAGATGAGCAGGCAAGCGCTACCGAATTGGGACAAATACTGGGCACGATTTCACGATCGCGATGAATTGCTCAACATCGCTGATAATATAGATGATCAGTTGGTGCGCATTGAAAAAGAGTATGGTGTCAAATTGCTTTCGGGTGATCATATGATGCTCATCGATGCCCTCGAAGAACGCATTGATGATCTGGAAAAGTTGGCGACAGCCAAAGAATCACCGCTGCAAGCCAGTTTATTTGATGAATTTTAATCGATTTTTAAACGGAGAAAAACATGAGAAACGTACAGACACAATCCAACGGCCTTGTCAACTCATTATTGGCCTTCCATAACACCGCAGAAAATCAGGAACTCTTTGAGTATCTCTCGGAGCATCTTTATATTCAATCGCACATCGCGCTGCCGCGTTTTCAACAATTCGGCACCATCAAAGGTATGGATAATTTTCATCAGTCCTGTAAAAAACTCTATTATGCCAGCGATGAGGGAATGCGAAATCAGGCCCTCGATGAACTGCGAGTTCAAATGGCGGTTTAAAAAAAGTTTTATTGATTCACCTCATACTCAGAGAAGCGCTGCGGA
>CAYSNA010000753.1:0-2122 GCA_964432185.1 uncultured Cytophagia bacterium | reverse complement strand
TAATGTGTCCGGTAGTGACTTATTTTATTAAACGCAATGTGTTGTCAAGCTGAATCCGTTCGCCGGCAACGGTGTCGACCGAAATTCTGTTTTCACCATAGCGCACATGACACGGCTGACCGGCTTTGGACAAAATGAAAGCCGACACCAGTTTGCCGTTTTTCCATTCCATAGTTATCTCGAATCCGCCGCGGGCGACGAGTCCGGTTACTTGCCCATTGGGCCAGGCGGAGGGCAAAGCGGGCAACAGTTCGATGCCGTTCGAATGGCTTTGCAGCAGCATCTCGGCAATGCCGGCGGTTGCGCCAAAGTTGCCGTCAATTTGAAAGGGGGGATGCGCATCGAACAAATTGGGGTAACTGCCGCCGCTGTGATACCGCGTTTCGGATTTCCCGGCAGGCGTGAAGAGATTGCCGAGCATCAGCAAGGCGTGGTCGCCGTCTTTTAAGCGCGCCCACAAATTCACCTTCCAGGCCATGGACCAGCCGGTGCCGCCGTCGCCGCGCATTTCCAGCGATTTTTGCGCCGCGCGGAAAAGCTCCGGCGTTTCCTCCAGAGTAATTTGATGGCTCGGGTACAATCCGTACAAATGCGATACATGCCGATGTTTGTTATCCGGATCATCAATATCCTGCATCCATTCCTGTAGCTGGCCGAACTTTCCGATTTGATTCGGCGCAATGCGGTCGCGTTTCTGTTGAATGATCGTACGAAAATCGGCATCAACATTGAGGATTTGACTTGCTTTGATATAATAATCTAAAAGATCGCGGATGATCTGGTGATCCATGGTCGGGCCGGCGACGAGGCCGCCATTTTCCGGCGAGTTGGACGGCGTGCTGATGAGGTAGCCGGTAACCGGATCCTCGATGAGGAAATCATTAAAAAATTGCACCGATCCCAGCATGAGCGGATAAGCAGTGTTCCGGAGAAAATCCTCATCCAGCGTGTAGAGATAATGTTCCCATAAATGCGTCGCCAGCCAGGCGCCGCCGGTTACCCAAATGCCGTGATCCGACGCATTGATCGGCGCGGCGCCGCGCCAGATGTCCGTGTTGTGGTGCAGCACCCAGCCGGGCGCGTCATAATGAGCGCGCGCCGTTCTGGCGCCGGTGTCCGACACTTCCTCCAGCATGGTGAAAAGCGGCTCGGTCAGCTCGGACAAATTCGCCACTTCGGCGGGCCAGTAATTCATTTCCGTGTTAATATTGACCGTGTATTTACTGTCCCATGGCGGCGCCATTTTGTCATTCCAAATGCCCTGCAGATTTGCCGGGCGCGTGCCGGGTCGACTGCTGGTGATGAGCAGATAGCGGCCGTATTGGAAATACAGCGCCGCCAGCGCCGGATCTGTTTCGTGCTCATAGTCGTTCAGCCGAATATCCGTCGGCTTTTCAACGGCTTCTGTTGAGCCGATATCGAGTGCCACTCGATTAAAATAATATTGAAAATCTTTGACATGCGCCGCATACAAATCAGCGTAACTCTTCTCTTTGACCTGATTCATGGTGCGGAGGCAGAGCGCCTCCGGATCGGCGCTGATGTCGCGATAATTTACATAACTCGTGGCGGCAGTGAGTTTGAAAAGGACGGAATTTGCTCCGCGGACAACAATGTTGTTGTCATTCACCGTCAAACTGCCGCCATCCGGTTGGGCGGCGACCAGAGAAGCAAATCGCAAAACACTCGGGCGTTTCTCATCGGGATTTTTCATCTCGTAATCGCTGACGCGGCCAGTGAGCAAGAGCTGACCATCTTTGGCGGAGATGTTACTCTCACTGTGTGGACAGTCGAGACTGAGCGTGACATCGAGTCTGCCGGGTGTGTCGCTGGTGAGGAGGACGACGAGAATATCATCCACGGCCGTGGCAAAAACGCGCCGTTCAAAAGTGACATCACCCATTTTGTAGCGCGTTGTGGTGGAGGCTGTGGTTAAATCGAGATCACGATAATAGTCCGTTACGTTGGCGTGCGGAAAGTCCAGAATCACATCCGCAAACGGCAGATAACGCTCCTGCCGCAGCGGTTCACTCATGAACTCTTGCATGGCCAAATTTTCCGCTTCGCGCTGTTTGCCATCAAATAAAAGCTGGCGAATGGAATCGAGATACAGATGCGCATC
>CAYSNA010000752.1:1575-2124 GCA_964432185.1 uncultured Cytophagia bacterium | reverse complement strand
GCCGATGCGCAGAAATTTTTCTTTGTTCTCTTCCCGCTGACGATCGCGGCGTGTAATGGCGTCATCCTCAGTGTGCACGCCATCAGTTTTGTGATCTTTTGGGGATTGTCCGGCATGACGCTTTTTCTCTTTGCCTTGCTTGGTCGAACTAAAAACTCACCCGCCACAGCGACAAAAACAATTATGTTGATGGGCGGAACCGATGCGCTGCTGGTCATGGGACTCGCCATCATGTGGGTGATGAATGGACAATCGAGCTGGGCGTTTGGATCGTTGACTATTCAAGTGAATGACGGCTTGTCGTGGCTGGCATTTTTCCTCGTTCTCGCGGCCGCATTTGCCAAAGCCGGAGGATTTCCGCTGCACACCTGGCTGCCGGATTTCAGCCGTGATTCACAGGTCGAAAGCGCTGCCCTCCTCCCTGCGTCGCTGGATAAATTGCTCGGCATCTATCTTCTCGCCCGAATGATGACCAGCCTGTTCACCGTCAGTTTTATCATTAATTTGATTTTGATGTCGCTCGGCGCTATCACGGTGATTACCGCCGTG
>CAYSNA010000752.1:0-1565 GCA_964432185.1 uncultured Cytophagia bacterium | reverse complement strand
CGTGATGATGGCGATGAATCAGCATAATGGCCGGCGATGGCGGGGATATCATGCTGTCAGTCAGGTTGGCTATATGATTCTCGGCATCGGCAGCGGCAATCCCATTGCCTTTGCCGGCGGATTGTTTCACATGGTCAACAACACCATTTACAAATCGAATTTATTTCTCACGCTCGGCTCGGTTGAAAAACAGACCGGCACCAATGAGCTCGATGATCTCGGCGGTCTGGCACGCAACATGCCCATCACTTTTTTGATGGCGCTCATCGGCGCGTTATCGATTTCCGGCATTCCGCCGTTCAACGGCTTTTTCTCCAAATGGATGATTTACCAGGGCGTGCTCGAAACCGCCAAAGGCGCCGCAGCCGGTTATCAGTTTTGGATTCTCGTCTGTTTAATTCTCGCCGTGTTCGGCAGCGCCCTCACCCTGGCCAGTTTTATGAAATTCCTGCACGCCATTTATCTCGGCAAGCGTCAGGAGAAACACAAAGACATCAAAGAAGCGCCGGCCAATCAGTGGATCGCCACCGGCATCCTCGCGATTTTCTGCATCGTCTTTGGCGTGGCCGCGACTGTTGTTCCGCTCAAACTTTTAATCTATCCCGCCATGGAGACGATGGGATTAGACCTGCCGGCCTTCACTGGCCTGTATCAGCCCGGCTTATTATTGTCCCTCTTCCTCATCGCCTTTGTTTTGGGAATGTTCATTTATGTTCTCACAAAAAATGTGCGATTTGACGACATCTACCTCGGCGGCATGTCGCCGCTGGAACGTTTCCGCGTCGTCGGCACGGCCTTTTATAATGAAATCCGCAACATGCGCGGCCTGAAAGGCATCTACGACGCCGCGGATAAACAGGCGTTCGACGCCTACGATGTCGGCGAAAAATCGTCGTTGGCATTATCACGTGTGTTCCAAAAAGCGCATCCCGGATTGTTGCAGCTTTATATACTATTTATCGTGATTGGCGTTGCGATATTTTTACTCGTGCTGTAAGCTATAAGCGGTATGCTATAGGCTTAAGGCTTAAAGCTTACAGCCTATCGCTTATAGCGTATCGCTAACAGTCAAAATAATTGAAATAAAATCAAACAAATATTCGTGGAGCACATCATGCCCATCGAAACCTGGCTCACCTTCACCCTGGGATTTATGATCCTCGGCTCTATTGTTGCGCTGGAGTTGAAGGATATTTTATCATCGATCATCGCCATCGGCATCGTTGGTCTCGGCGTATCGATGTCGTTTCTCTTTTTACAGGCGCCGGATTTGGCGATCGTGCAATTCCTTTTTGAAATTTTCGCGTTGATCATTTTGGTGCGCGCGTTTATCGGCAAGGAGAATCATCAACTCGAACCATCATCATCAAACGCCGTGATGACCGGCGTCGGCATTGTCGCGGTTGTCGGAATCTTCTTTTTGAGCATTCCAATGTTCAATTTATTACCGCCATTCGGCGAGCCGCTCATGCAGGTCTCGCAGCATTATCTCGATTCCGGCGCAGCGGAAACCGGCGCGGCGAATCTGGTGTCATCGATCATTTTGGATTATCGCGCCTACGACA
>CAYSNA010000751.1:0-2127 GCA_964432185.1 uncultured Cytophagia bacterium | reverse complement strand
TTTCCCATTTCCCACATGGCGCCACGCAAGCAACGTACCAATCCGACGCGTATTTTTTAGCCTATGTTTTAACGAGTTGATTACACGTTGTTTACGAAAACACAAAAACAGATGGATAATGAGAAAAGAGGTGAGATCAGGTTTAATTCACGGTATTTCTACCGCGATAAAGACGGTATAAATACCGTTGGGGATGGACGCTCAGGATGTTAAATCTTTGCCGCGGATATTATATTTGACCAGTTTTTGATGAAAGTTTTTCGTGTGCATCCCGGCCAATGCCGCCGCTTTTTTGATGATGCCGCCACTTTCGTACAAAACGCGCAACAGATACTGCCGTTCGAAATCATCGAGCAGCTCTTCTTTGGCCTGTTTAAAGGTGGGAAAGCGCGAGGTGTCTTCCATGTCAAAATTCAGTTGAGATTGCGTCAGGCCCGGCGGCAAATGCTGTGGTTCGATGGTTTTGCCAGTGCAGAGAATGGCGGCATGTTGAATGATATTTTCCAACTCGCGTACATTTCCCGGGAACGTGTAATTCTTGAGGATAAATTTTGTTTCCTGTCCGAGTTCCGGGATTGGTTTTCCTGATCCGAGGCATTGCTCCTTCAAAAAATGTTCGGCGAGTTCGATAATATCCTCCTGCCGTTCGCGCAATGGCGGCAAAAAGATATCAAAAACGTGCAGGCGGTAATACAAATCCTCACGAAATGTGCCGCTTTTTACCAGCTCCTGCAGCGGCAATTTCCCGGCAGCGACTATCCGCACATCGCATTTTTTTGTCACCTCACTGCCTAAAGGCGTATATTCACCCCATTGAACAACGCGCAGCAATTTCACCTGCAACGCTGGACTCATGTCGTCAATTTCATCGAGAAACAATGTACCGCCGTTGGCCTGCTCAAACTTGCCTTTACGACACTGAACTGCGCCGGTAAAGGCGCCCTTTTCATGCCCAAAAAATTCCGATTCCAGGAGATCGTCCGGAAAAGCCGCACAGTTGAGACAAAGCAACGGTTTGTGTCGCCGCGCACTGTTATAGTGGATGGCGCGCGCCACCAATTCTTTGCCGGTGCCGGATTCACCATCTATCAAAACCGGCACGTCGGTGTTCGCAACTTGCGAGATGGTAAAAAGAACATTGAGCATTTTCGGAGAATGGCCATTGATGGCGTTAAAATCGTAGTGTGTGCGCAATTCTTGTTCAAGTGCATTCTGATGATTTTGCAGCCGTTTGTGTTCATAGGCCTGATACGCCGCTAATGAAATAAAATCAGCAAATGACAAGACAAAATCAAAAGTGGTTGATTGAAATGCACCCAGCACCCTTCGATTATCGAGATAGATCAATCCAAATGTTTTTTGCTCGTGTATAAGAGGCAGACAAATCACCGAAAGCAGGCGCAGCTCGTCCACACTTTTACTCTTTTCAAAAGTTGGATCGTCTATGGCATTCGGCAGATAAAGCGCTGTGCCGTCCTCCCGGACTTTGTTTATGATCGTGCGGCTGATCTCGAATTTGGGATGTTCAATGTCCGATTGATCCAGTTGTCGAGCGGTTTGAAAAAGCGGTTCGGCTTGTTGATCAAAAAGAATAATCAGACCGCGTTCCGCGCCTGATATTTCGATGAGGCGATCCATGGAGATTGTCAGTACACGGTCAATATCCGTTTCGGCCAATACTTCCTTGCCGAGATTTAAAAGGTGCTGAAAGTGTTCGAGAGTCGGGGGCATGCACTTTCCTTGATTTGATAATACATTGAAATAATGGACACAGGGATCTCAGAGTCGACACGGAGAACGCCGAGATTTTAGTTTATTTTTCTAATAATGCCATTCTTTAATAGCGGCACATTAAAGTTGATAAGAAGACCAAGCTTAATTCCGCTCAGTTTTAAATATGTTAATAATTGTGCCTCGTGAACAGGTAGAACATTTTCTACCGATTTTAGCTCAAGTACGATTTTATCCTCAACAATAATACCTACCCTGTATGCGCAATCGACAACTAATTTTTTATATGTGATGCCTATCGGCGCTTCTTCTGAATGCTCCAATCCTTTTGTTATTGAATTCATAGCAAAGACATTTACGATATGTTGATTCCAATAGACCTGGTCCAAGATGCCG
>CAYSNA010000750.1:0-2127 GCA_964432185.1 uncultured Cytophagia bacterium | reverse complement strand
TTATTCGTTATTCCAAAGAACTTAATTATTAACAACTTTTTTAACATACGAGAGTGACGGATAGATCGGATAAGAATGGATTTTATTTTTGGAAACTTTTTGAAAAACTTTCTTGTCCGTATTGATCTGTTCAATCCGTGTCCTATTTTTATCACATTTGATTGTACCACGGTTGGATTCTTTTTTCGAATAAAACCTGCACAATATCACACTTTTGCAGGTTTCCATATGAAAGGAAGACATGTCATTAATTGGTCTGGATATTGGCACGACGGGATGCAAGGCGATTTTATTTGATGAAAGCGGCCGCATTCTCGGGCACGCATCGCGAGAATACCCCATTCTGGTGCCGCAGCCGCACTGGGTGGAACAGGATGCCGAGCAGGTTTATGAGCTCGCCATCGAGTCGCTGAAAGAAGCGCTGGTTTATGCCAAAGACGATCCGCCCGTCGCTATGGCGTTGTCGTGCCAGGGCGAAGCGGTGGTACCCGTAAACGACAACGGGGCTCCCTTGCGGCCAGTGATTCTCGGTATGGATACGCGGACGACAGCGGAGAACGAATGGCTGGCACATCAATTTGGCGCCGATGCGCTGTTCCAACGAACCGGCATGCCCATGCATACCATCAACACCCTGCCAAAGTTATTGTGGTTGAAAAAACATGAACCGGCGCTGTTTTATCAGGCCTCTCACTTTTTGCTCTACGAAGATTTTTTTGCGCGGCGATTGACCGGCAGCGCGTCCATCAGTCATTGTATGGCCTCGCGCACGCAGATGTATGATATTCAAAAGGGCGACTGGGCAAAAGATATTCTTGACGAGTGCGGCATTCCAATTTTTAAACTTGCCCGATTGTCGCCCAACAATGGTGTTTGTGGACAACTTTCCGAAAACGTTCGACAGGAGCTCGGCTTGACCTCCGAGGTGCTTTTTGTTGCCGGCGGCCATGATCAGGCGTGCGCGGCGCTCGGCTGCGGCGTCATCCGGCCGGGTCTGGCGATGGTATCCACCGGAACGGCCGAGGTTGTTGAAGTGGCAATGGATTCTCCGGTACTGGCGCCCGCCCTGCGCGACGGCGGCATTTCCGTTTATAAGCATGTGGTTCCTGGATTATTTCTGGCGATGACTCTCAATCACAGCGGTGGATTGTCGCTTCGCTGGTTCCGCGATCAGTTCGGTGAGAAGGAGATGGAATCGGCAAAAGAGCAGGGAAGAGACGCCTTTGATGTCATTCTGCAAAACGCCCAGGACGGGCCGACGGATTTGTTCGTCCTGCCGCATTTTTCCGGCAGCGGCACACCGCGGCTGGATACACATTCCAAAGGCGCAATTGTCGGTTTGACCTTCGCCACTACAAAGGCGGATGTCGCCAAGGCGATTCTCGAAGGATTGTCGTTTGAACTCAAAGCCAATATAAATCTTTTGCGCGATGCCGGCATTCCCATCGATGCCATGCATGCGGTCGGCGGCGGCGCCAAAAGTCAAATGTGGCTGCAATTAAAAGCGGATATTTGTGACGTTCATCTCAAAGTCCCGAAAATTACCGAGGCGGCCTGTCTGGGGGCTGCTATTCTTGCCGGCGTTGGCGCCGGTGTGTATGCTGATTTTCAATCCGCGCTGGATCGGCTTTTGTCCTTCGATACCTATGTTGAAGCGAATAGAATTACCAAAATTCAATATGCCGACAAGTACAAACTGTATGAAAAAATTTATCCCGCACTACAAGATATTCATCATGACATCGCCTAAATCCGCAAACGGGAAAATGGGATTGACCTTTTGTTTTGCCACGTTTTCGTTTTTGAAATATTGTAAAAATTTTCGCTCTTTCCGGCACGGTGGTTTTGCGGGAAAATTCGCCTGAACATGTTCGGTCCACACCTATACCCGAATCAACAAAAAGAGGAGCCTGCCATGCCTTTACAATCAAGACGATCCTTTCTCAAAACGGCCGGCGCCGGACTGGCCGCTGTCTCCGTCGCCGGCTTATCAGCCTGTTCCAAAAAACCACGGCCCAACATCGTTTTTATTATTGGCGATGACATCAGTTGGAACGACCTGGGTTGTTACGCGCATCCGACTGTGCGAACGCCGAATATAAATAAACTCGCCGCCGAGGGCATACG
>CAYSNA010000749.1:0-2146 GCA_964432185.1 uncultured Cytophagia bacterium | reverse complement strand
ATGACGCCCTGAAACAGCTTTTTTAATTTTTCATCCTCATTGGCAAATTGCAGGTAAGGCCAGACCTGCGCTGTCGAATCGCGCAGCCACATGGCGTGAATATCGCCGGTGATAATGAATGTGTCCGGCAGACCATCCTTTTCGGTATAGGTCACGGTCGTATCCAGTGTGTTGGGAAAACAGTTCTCAAACATCCAGGCCAATTCCGGATCTTTGATTTTGGCTTTGACGCGCCTGATCGTCTCTTCGATAATATCGCTGGTAAAATTGCGCTCTTGCGGGGCAGGGCGATTGCTTTTGAATTTTTCAGATTCTTGCGCACGCAGCATTGGCGTTCCAACAGTCAAGCCTGCCGCCAAAACGCCTGCTTTTTTGATAAAGGTTCTTCTTGTGTCGCTCATGTTCAAACCTCCGGTTTATTCAGCAATTTTCTGCGCGGACGGCGGCTCAACACCCACAGCCGCGCCCCACTCTTTATTGGCATGCGGTCCCATTTCCAATTCAAGAAGGCCGCCATCTTTTAATTCATCATGATGAAACCACGGTTGATTCCATTCCTTACCATTCAGTTTGGCGGATTGGATGTATTTATTCTTTGCCGAAAGATTGTTTGTTTTGATAGTAAAAGTTTTCCCATGCCCCAGATCAATCACGGATTCCTCAAAAAACGGGCTGCCAATATTGTAGGTCGGCGAGCCGGGCGTCACCGGATAAAATCCCATTTGCGAAAAAGCGACAAACGCCGACATACCACCGCCGTCCTCATCGCCGGGAACGCCCATGAGATCATTGCGGAACCATTGATGGATGAGTGTTTTGATGCGCTTTTGTGTCTTCCACGGCTGGCCGGCGTAATTGTACAAATACGGAATATGCAGCGACGGTTCGTTGGACATGGAAAATTGCCCGACGTTACCCGTGTGATCCGGCAGTTGATAATAAAAATGATATTTGCTTTTGCCGAGCGGTTCGTTAAAAGTCGCTTCCAAATTATTGATGAACTGTTGACGGCCGCCCATCAGGTTGATGAGATCAGCGACGTTGTGCGGCACATCCCAGCGGTAAATCCAGGCGTTGTTTTCGCCATAAAAAGCGCGCGCGCCTGGGCCGCCGGAGAACTTGTAATCAAACGGTTCGATAAATTGACCCTGATCATCTTTGGGGTGAAAAAAACCGGTTTTATCGTTGTAGAGCGTGCGATAGTTGTAGGACCGTTTGATGAAATATTGATAATCATCTTCTTTGCCCAACAGCCTGGCAATTTGCGACAAGGACCATTCATCATACACCGTGCCCAGCGTCACGGCGACGGGCTGGCGTTTTTCCCAGTGATGCACTTCGGGCGCGGTCTCTTCTTCTCCTTCACGCAACGCCGGAAAATAGCCATGTTCTTTGTAAAAGTCATCCAGCACACCGGCTTTTTTCGCCGACCACGGCGCCAGCGTTTTTTCGGTGATCGCGCCCTTGCAGGCGAGATAGGCTTTTTCCAGATCAAAATCCGTGAGACCTTTGGCGTACGCATCCAGCACCGTGACGACACCGTGGTTGGAATTCATGCGGCGGCTGTCGCCGGTAATTTCCGGAAACGTCGGCATCCAGAATTCATCCATCTGCTCCGCCATGCGGATGAAGGAACGAATGATATTGAGCTCCAACTCTTTTTCGATTAAACAGCGCAAAGGATGCGCGGCGCGGTAAGTATCCCAAATCCAGTCGTCCGTGTAAAATGGCACGCCGTTATCGTCATGAACGGTTCCGTCAAAGGCGCTAAAGTAAGAGCCGTCTTCGGATATGCAGACCGGGCGCTCATAGGTGCGATAGAGCGACGTATAAAAAACGATACGATCATCCTGACTGCCGCCTCGGACTTTGATTTTGCCAAGCGTTTCATTCCAGATATGCCGTCCCTGCTGCTCAACGGCGTCTTTATCGAATCCGGCAATTTCCCGATACAAATTCTTTTTCGCCTGTTCTTCGCTGATGAAAGAAATGCCGTAGCGGACTTTTATTCGTTCGGTCTCATCAGCAAATTTCAGCACCGCGCACTTGTTCCGTCCATCGGCATCGCGATCCGTGCTGATCGCGCCATCTTGAAGAATGCCACTCACCTGCGGTGTCTGATCAACCTCAAGGTACAAAAAGACTT
>CAYSNA010000748.1:0-2154 GCA_964432185.1 uncultured Cytophagia bacterium | reverse complement strand
TCTCGTTACCTCTCACGCCGGGCGATTATTTGACGCCCTTTATTATTTCTTCTAGAACATTCAGGTACTGCTCAAACGCCTTGCGGCCTTTGGCGGTCACGTGAACGGTCGTCCGTGGTTTGTTTTCAACAAAAGATTTTTTCGTTTTCACAAACTGGTTCGTCTCCAGCACTTTGATGTGCACGCTGAGATTACCGCGCGTCACGTCGAGCAGATTCACCAGATCGGTAAAACTCACCTCGTGCTCGGACGCGACAAGCGTGGACATGATGCCGAGTCGAATTCGATCGTGAAATATTTTGTCGATTTTTTTTGTCAGATCAACAACCATAATCAGTCATCTTTTTTAGATTGATTGCACTTGATGTAAACAAGTTTGTTTCACAAACATGTTTAATATAAAATATTCTTTTGCAATGGCAACACTTTTTTGAGGGTTGACTTTTTTCATAAAAGCCTTAACTTTGTCAAATTGATTTTATTGACAGGACAGAACATGAGTGAAGATAAAAATGCCGGCGTCACCAGCTCTCGAATAAAATTCTGTGATTTGCGCTGTGAGCATGCCGAGTTCCCGAAACAGGAATATATTGATGGCTCGAATAGCTGCCGAACATTTGCCGCCTTGTGGTGCAAAGAGCTCGAACAGATTGTCTCAAAAAATGCGCCCTGTGCCGTGCTGTTTGGCAAGCGGCGGCCAAAATCGACGATCTAGCTTTTGACCCGTCACACTTTCGATTTAAATAAAAAAGGGCCACGAAAAAATATATTCGCGGCCCTTTTTCGGTGCGTTTTGTGTCAGATCAAGCCAAAGACTTTAGGCTGATGTTAAATTCTTTTTCAAGATTGTACTCTTTGCCATGTACAGTGCCGTGTCCGTCTGCAATCGTCATTTTGCGCGACAGTACGTCCTGGCGCCATTTGATATGTGACGCTTCGGATCGACGCTGTGCGATGATTTTCATTCGCTCCACCTCGAGGGTTTTAGCGGATAAATCCGCCGGCAATTTGCTGTAATCATCCAGAATATTCTGCTTTACATTTTTCACTCCGATGCGTCCGTTCTGCACGTTGATGTCGAACATCAGGGCGACAGCGCGTTCGGAGGTCAGGTTAAACTCGTGACAATTGGCCAGCGCAACATTGTATCGCGCCATGGCCGCTTCAACCTGGATGGCGATCATCTCTTTGGTCAAGCCCAAGGCGTTTAAAATATCCTGCCATTCGGGCATAACGCGCCAGATGGTGCGGTTCGCCGTGTTGGTCGTCCGAAGCTGAATGCTCTTGGCCCATTCCATTTGCTGTTCGAACGGCTGATTGAGCATATCGACAAAATCATCATAATAACGCCCGAGAACGGATTTCAGCACATCATCATGGCGTGTTTGCATTTTGCGGAAAAGCGGCTGCAAACTTTTTTGTCCGATATTCCACTGCAGCGCGCCATAGCTGATGCCTTGGTCGTCAAAGTTCCCCGTCACTGCGGCAAAACAATGTGGAAAGCCTCGGCTCGTTTCAAAGGATGCGGTGAGCGATAAAACTCGCTGCGGCAGCGGTGCCTTTTTTATATCGTCCGTTTTTTGCGATGCCGGATCGGTTTTTGGGGCCGCTTCAACAAGATGGACCGCACGCTCTGCCGATTGACGGGCCGCCATGGCCGGTTTTTCGTTCGGCAGCTCTTCGTCCTTAAAAACGGTTTTTGTGACTTTTTTCAGTTTAAAGTTTTTTTTTACCGATTCATCCGCTTTTGGGCGGTTGGGTTCCGTCAGCTTTAATGCCTCTACGGCGCGGGAACCAAAGTAGAACGCGAGCACCATTTTAAGGGCGGTGATCAGGCCGTCAAAATGTGTTTCCAGGCTGGTGGAGCTGAACAGGTTGACGCCCTCAATTAGCAAAAACATCACCAGCGCCGTCAGCGCCAGGGTGCCGCGAATGGTGCCCGGCGGCAAGCCGAATGAATCTTTAGTATAGGGATTTTCTTCGGGCTCATCAAACGGTGTGGTCACGGCCTGCGCTTTTTCCGCGTCACCCGTTTCCGCTAACACCGTTTCGCGACGATTTTTTACCAAAGCCTCGCGAACATCTTGGAATTTCCTTAGCTCTTTCTCATTTTTGCAATAAATTTCCGGATAAAGCACTTTCCATTCATGATTG
>CAYSNA010000747.1:0-2158 GCA_964432185.1 uncultured Cytophagia bacterium | reverse complement strand
GTGAATTCCCTTGCCCTTTTACGAAATAGTGGCTATCTTTGCCGCAATGAATTTATCAAGCACCTAACATTTATAAAGATTAGCTATGACCGACGTTTTTGCCTACCTGTCCCGCGGCGGTATTATTATGATTCCGCTGTTGCTCTCATCCATTCTTGGTTTGATGATTGTCATCGAACGATTCATCAGCCTGCGGCGCAGTAAAATACTCATCCCGGAAATCATCAGCGTGGTGGAGGAGTTCAGCACCACACAAGATATCAAACTGGCGACCAATATTTGCGAGAAAAACAAGGGCGCATTTGCCAACATCGTATTGACCGGTTTACAAAACGTTGACCTGACGCCGGAAGAGGTGCGCGAACTGCTCTCCGACCAGGGCCGTCAGGAGGTACGTACGCTCGAACGCGGTTTACCGGCGCTGGAGACGGTGGCCGGCATCGCGCCGCTGCTGGGTTTGCTCGGCACCGTGCTTGGTATGATCAAAGTGTTTACCGTCATTTCGTTACAAGGAACGGGTCAAGCGAGCCTGTTGGCCGGCGGCATTTCCGAAGCGCTGATCACCACGGCTACCGGACTGGTTATCGGTATTTTGGCCCTCATCATGTATAACTATTTTTCCAATCGCGCTGAAAATTACATTCTCGACATCGAGAAATATACCACAAAACTGCTGCAGAAAATTCGCAAACTGTAAAGGTATATCTCGATGCAATTCAAAGAAGAAAAAAAACGCCGCACCACCATCAACATTACGCCGTTGATTGATGTGCTGTTTATTTTGCTGATCTTTTTTATGGTGTCGTCGAGTTTTATCGAGCAGCCGGGCATGAAACTGGAGCTGCCGACCATTCAATCCAAAGAGGTGGAGCGGGTTGAAAATCTCGTTTTAACTATTTCCGAAGAGGGCGATATCTACCTTGCTGAAAATAAAGTGACGCTCGATGAGCTTGGCCCGGCCATTGAGGCGATGATCCCGAATATTCAGGAAAAAACGCTTGTGCTCAAAGCGGACAAAAAAACGCAGCACGGCCTCATCGTTGAAATTATGGATATCGCCAAACGCAGTGGCTTGACGAAAATCGTTATCGGCGCCAAAGTCAACAGCGAGCCGTAACTATCTTAACCCATTAAAACCAAACACCCCTCAACGCAAACAACCATGCAGAATATCATCTTTTCCATCACCGTTGTGGCGCCGGTCTTTCTGGTCATTTTTCTCGGCGTTTTTTTGCGGCGGCGCGGCATTGTCGATGCGTCATTCGGCAGCATCACCTCCAAAGTGGTGTTCAACGTCGCCATGCCGGCACTGTTGTTTCAGAAATTATCCGTTATACCGGTTGACGAACTGGCCAACGGGCGTTTGATTGTTTTCGTCATCGGCGCGATCTGCGTTATGTTTCTGCTATCATGGCTGATTTCGTTGCCGCTGTGTAAAAACGGCGCGGACAAGGGCGCATTCATTCAGGGATCCTTCCGCGGTAATTTTGCCATTCTCGGCCTGTCGCTTGTTTACAATGCGTTTGGCCACGATGCGCTGGCGCTGGGCGCGCTGATGTTGGCGATCATCATGCCTTTGTATAATGTGTTGTCAATTATCGCGTTGACCGTGCCGCTGCATGTAGAGCGCTCGGAAACAATTTGGCACACCATTTTTAAGATTTTAACCAATCCGCTCATCCTGGCCGCAGTAGTGGCGCTGCCGTTTTCGATTTTTGAAATTCCAGTGCATGCCATCGTGACGCAAACCATTGATTATCTCGCCGGCATGACCCTGCCGCTGGCGCTGATCGGCATCGGCAGTTCGCTTAGTTTCACCAGCATCAAACAGGATCGCACGTTGAGTATTGCCGCGACGGTGGTTAAAATTATCCTCATGCCTGCGCTCTGTACTGCAGCGGCCATACTTATTGGATATCGAGGCCATGAATTGGGCGTGCTGTATTTTCTGTTTTCATCGCCGACAGCCATCGCCAGTTACATCATGGCCTACGCGCTGGGCAGCAACGGACGCCTCGCCGGCAATATCGTTCTGGTCTCCACGATGGCATCCATGATCACCATTTCCATTGGCATTATTATTTTGAAGAGTTTGGGGTATTTTTAGAAAAGTTAAACGCAGAGTTCGCAAAGAGCGCGGAGATAAACTCTTAAACTC
>CAYSNA010000746.1:0-2160 GCA_964432185.1 uncultured Cytophagia bacterium | reverse complement strand
GTCGATTCGCGCTTTCCCTCATTGACGCAAACTCGTGCCATCACCTGGGAGATGTTTTGCCTGTTCGTCTCCATTGTCGGTTTGTTGATTCGCGGCTTTACCATAGGCTTCACGCCGTTTGGCACATCCGGGCGGAATACAAAAAATCAAGTTGCCGAATCGTTAAACACAACCGGCATTTATTCGATCGTTCGAAATCCGCTCTACCTCGGCAATTTTTTCATGATGTTTGGTCCGGTGCTGTACGTCAAAAGCTGGTCCGTCAGTTTGCTTTTTATCCTCGTGTTCTGGCTGTATTATGAGCGCATCATCGCCGCGGAAGAACATTTTCTGAAAAATAAATTTGGTGACGAGTACAATAATTATGGCGCTCGCACACCGGCCTTTATACCGGATATCAATCTTTGGACGGCGCCCAATTTGCCCTTCTCTTTGAAAAATGTGTTGAAACGAGAGTATTCAGGATTTTTCGGCATCATTGCCACTTTTACAGCTCTGGAACTGTTGAGCAATTTCATCGTGCTCAATCGTTTTACGCTGGACAAAGCATGGCTTGTCATTTTTATAATCGGTCTCGTCGTTTATCTTGCACTTCGAATGATCAAGAAAAAAACCCGCTGGTTGCATGTTGAAGGACGTTAGCGGCTGATCCTTTTGTGAAAATTTTAAATCTTAAATAATCCATCCCCCGGAGGCTCGTCATGAATCGCTTCTTTCGCTGTCTTATTACGTTGATGATTCTTGCCACCATGTCCACTCTTTCTGCCAATGAACTTGCCGATCTTGCCACGATCAAGCATGATGTAAAATCAAAACGAATTTCCAGTTATGATCGCAGCGGCGGCAATAATGACCGTTTTGAAAATATTCCGGATGGCGAGAGGCGCACGCTGTTTGAGGTGCAAGGCGCCGGCATCATTAACCATATCTGGATCACCATTGCACCGCCGCCGGAACACCTCAGCCGCAATGATATTATTGTGCGCATGTATTGGGATGGCAACGAGTTTCCATCCGTGGAAGCGCCCATCGGCCCGTTTTTTGGCCAGGGCTGGAATGAGAGTTATCCGTTCTCCAGCTTGCCGCTGGCGGCAGGCCCGGTGGATGGCCGCGGACTCGTTTCCTACTGGAGCATGCCGTTTGCAAACGGCGCCAAAATTGAAGTGGAAAATCAGACCGGCCGCAAGATCGACGCGTTCTATTATTATGTTGATTATGTTGAAATGGAATCGCTGCCGCCAGATATGGGACGGTTTTGCGCCTGGTACAATCACGAGTTGACCGAAGCGCTGGAAAGCGGCGAAAACGAATGGAACTCGCTCGGTGAACAGGGTAAAAATCCGACCGGTGAGGATAATTATCTTTTTGTCGATGTCAAGGGCAAAGGCCATTATGTGGGCGTGAATTATTACGTGCATTCGCCCGGCCCCATGTGGTACGGCGAAGGCGATGATATGATTTTCATCGACGGCGCCGACACGCCAACGCTGCACGGCACCGGCACGGAAGATTATTTTAATACTTCCTGGTGTCCCAATGTGATTTTCACCCACCCCTATTACGGTTACGCGCGCGTGAACGACAATATTGGCTGGATGGGCCGTACGCATGTGTACCGGTTTCATATTGCTGATCCGATTTATTTTGATGAATCGATTCGCGTCACCATTGAGCACGGTCATAACAACTGTTTGACGCTCGACCTGGCAAGTGTGGCCTATTGGTACCAGCAGCCGCCATTGACAAAACTGGCGCCCATTCCCGGCAAAGAAGAGCGCACACTCAAGGGCTTTAACGACGTCTGGCAGATTCACCAGTGGCGCAACGAGTGGCGCAAAGCCAAGGGCAGTGATGTGCAGTTATGGGGCGACGAATAACAGGAGAAGCGCATGTCCACAACATCGAGAAGATCATTTTTGAAAGCGTGCAGCGCCGCAGTGTGTGCCGCGCCAACCATCATTCCATCATCTGCTTTTGGGCGTACCGGCACGCCGCCGAGTGAACGCATCACGCTGGGGCATATTGGCGTTGGCGGGCGCGGCAGTGATCTCTTGCGCAGCTTTTTGCAGGTTGAACACCAGCAAAGTATTGCCGTGTGTGATCCGTTTACGTATAAACGAGAAACCCGCGCCAACGAGATTGATCAATTTTATGCGGATA
>CAYSNA010000745.1:0-2162 GCA_964432185.1 uncultured Cytophagia bacterium | reverse complement strand
GTCCGCGCTGGCGCAAGCCGGCTGGGATCAACACTGGGCGGATGCTTTCCCCGAACCGCACTTTGGTGACGAGAATGTTTTGGCCTTTGCCACGGGCCAGGCTATCACCAGCAAAACCGCTCAACAACCACCGTTTGATTCGGTGCGTGACAAGGCTACAGCCTATCATTTTAAAGTGCCGAACGGCCTCTACACTGTGACCTTGTTTTTTATCGAGCCGGTCTATGATCAATCCGGTCAACGCGTTTTTTCAATCCGCTTGCAAGGCGATCGCCTGATTGAACGGTACGATATAATCGAACGCGCCGGCACACATAGACCAACGCAGGAGACCTTTAGGAATATTCGGATTAATGATGGTCTGCTGGTCGTGGATTTTATGGTCAAGGTGGGTGATCCCTGTATTGCCGGAATCCACGTCGAAGGCGAGGGGCAATCCATCAAGCTCAACTGCGGCGCAGCCGAACAGAGCGGCGACTGGTCTGCCGAGCCGCGGCCGCTCGAACCACCGTCGCGTTCTATGCCGGTTGATGATTTTTACCTGGATTGGGCGCGCGTCAATTTTGGCCGCTCGGTTGCCAAAGATGTTGCCGACATTTTTATCGCCATGGATGGCAATCTGCACGAACCGGCGCAATGGATCGATGGTCCCGGCGGCATTCAGACGTTTCAGGTGCCATGGCAGGAGATCGAGAAAAATTACGCGTTTGTTGATGAGTTGTCCGCGCTGCGCGACAGGGTGGAGGGCGCCGGAAATTTACATCGATTTGATTACTGGCTTTACGCCTTTCAATTCATGCGCGCCACGGCTCGCGTCGGCTGCCGGTTGGGCGAACTGGACAAGCTGATGCTTGACATGACTGCGGCGGATGCCTCGGCTCGTTCTGCTCTCGCCCGCGAAAAAGGTTTGCCCATCCGTTTGCAGCTCGCACAGGACTGGACGAGCATGGCCGGTTTTCTGCTCAATTATGTTGATACGCCGGGTGATTTGGGCACGGTGGCCAATATGGAACAGCACAATTGGCTGGCGCTAAATTTAATGCATAAACATGATGAACAACTTGAACAGTGGCTGGATGCATCGCTGCCAAAGGAGGCCTTTCTCCCAACCGAGTACCAGGGCAAAACTCGATTATTTGTCCCGACAAAAAGAACGGTATTGGAAGCGGGCGAATCGTTGAATCTGAAAATTATTGTGCTGTCCAGCCAACAGACGCCCGCCCCGATTCTCCACTGGAAACGTCTTGGCGATTCAACGTTTATTGAAAAAACAGCGGAGCATGTGGCGCGCGGCGTCTACAAGGTCCTGCTGCCGGATGGCGACATTGCCGATGATGATTTTGAATATTATGTCTCATTGCCCGGTGCTGATGGCGTTACCTATCCGGCAACCGCGCCGAGTCTAAATCACAGCGTTGTTGTATTTTAAGAATGCATGATTTCTCTTGCCGGAATTAGAGTTACTCCGGCAATAATCGTACAAACACGACACCATGCCGCGCAATGGTGGCGGTAAATGTTTCTGCAAAAGAGCCGATATCCTGCTGCCGCCAAACATCGCGTATTCGTTGTTGTCCGGAAACTCCGAGCAGCTCCCAGGTGGCGGTGATGTCTCTCGTTTCCTCGGCCAGATTAAAAAGCCCGACGGCCAGAGAGCCATCCTCCAACGGCTTGGCAAGGATCAAGGTATCCTTGTTTTTCACAACGGGCTGTGCCTGTTTCCCCAGCGCGTCTTGATTGATGTCGATGACTTCCGAATTGCACAGAACATTCAGTGTAAAGTCGTCCAGTTTGGCCATGTCGCCGCTAAAAATCAGCGGCGCGGCCATCAGCGACCACATCGTCATGTAGCTGTACTGCTCATGTCCGTTCAGCGTCGTTTCTTTGCCGATGCCGTGCCCGCGCGCAGCGCCCACCCAGCCGATGAGAATATAATCGGGATCGTTCCACTCGCCCGGTTTGGCGTACTGCCAGTGCTTGGCGTTGCTCAGGCCGATGTGATAAAATCCCGGCAAATCCGTATCGTCTTCCAGTCCCAAATCACCCGTGGTGCGCCAGCAGTGGCCGCCAACCTTGCCGCCCCATGCCCATACATCGTTCATGCCGTACTGGCACAAATTGAGGACAATGTCACGGTCCAGGCTTTTCAAGATGTCGCCCAT
>CAYSNA010000744.1:0-2163 GCA_964432185.1 uncultured Cytophagia bacterium | reverse complement strand
CAACATCGCCTTTGACACCGGGTTTGAAAGCCTTCGCACCTTCAACCGCATTTTTTTACCAACACCGAAATCCGTCACGCAAATTCCTTCGCCCACCTCGCCGCGGTCGCCATTTCCAATGCCCGCCGTTTTGACGCGCATCGCCAGCGCGGGTTGCTGCAAGCCGCCAACAGCATCTCGGAAACTGTTGGAACCGAATTAAATATCGAGGAAGTCATGGCGGGTATCATGAACGAGTTGAAAATCATCTTCCGAGATACCTCACTATGTATATTGCTGTATAACGACGACGAAAATGCGCTTGAATTTGCGCCACATACTTTGGATTATTATCATGTTACAAATCCTAAGTTTCAAAACATGAGAGTTTTTCCGCTCAATGGAGAAAGAAAAGGTTCCATTGCCTGTAAAGTGGCTAAAACTGCGCTGAGCTCACGGCGACTCGAATACCTACATGTTGCCAACGTAAAGGATGACCCGGATTATCTGCCGTTGAATCCGAAGACGATTTCAGAATTGTGCATCAGTTTGATGGGCAGAGGCGGGAACTTGCTGGGTGTCCTTGCACTGGAAAGGGAGAAACGCGCATTCGACAATGATGACATTGACTTTGTAAAGATGTCCGCCCATCAACTGGGACAGGCAATCGAAAGGTCAAAGCAAATCGAGCAATTGGCGTTCAAGTCCACAGTGGCAAATATGACCGCCTGGGCATCGGATATTGCGCATGATATCCACAGCGCAGTCGGTCTTATTCGCGGCAATGCCTATCTGCTCAAACAGGCCAGTAACGACCCAAAGGTCAAGCGGTATAGCGATGAAATTGATGAGAGCGCGAAAAAACTGTCAAGTGTGGGACCGTGGAGCAGTCAATCCAAAAAAGAGATTTCGCTGGATAAATCGCTGCAGGGTTTTCTTGAATCAATTGTCAGCCAGAGAAATGTCAGTTTGGAGTTGAAGCTTCAAACCGCAAATGCCTACATCAAGGTCAATCCAAATGAATTCAAGCATATCCTCCGTCACCTGGTTCGCAATTCGGCAAGGGCGATGGAAAACAATAAAGATGTGGCTGACAAAAAGATTTCTGTTTCCACCCGATACTTGCCAGACGAAAGGGCGGAGATACTCTTTCAGGATTATGGACCAGGCATTGACGATGAAATTCGAGCTGCAATCTTCCAACGCAGAACCACCACCAAAACGAGTTCCGGCGGGTATGGGCTTTTGATAGCGCGTCAACTGGTGGAAGCAATAGACGGAAAAATAACTTTGTTGCCCACTGAGCCGGGCAAGGGCGCCGCTTTTTCGATAAAGCTGCCCATTATAATTAAATCTCCGGGCTTAAAAAGAACGGGAGCGTTAAACCATGCCTCATGATTTTAACAAAACCCCGCCTCGCGTTCTCATTGTCGACAACGAAGAACAAATTGTGGAGCTATACCAGGAACTTATCGAACTCTGGGGCTATTCCGCTGTAGTCGCAGAGGGTGTCGGAAATGACCTTGTCGAGGATGCAAAGAAAAAGGCAAGGGAGTCCCGCTGTCAAATGGCTCTTGTAGATATGCGGTTGGTGGATAATTTCGATGATGACGATATCAGCGGACTGGACTTGATCAAGGCAATAAAGCCAGCCGAGACCATCATCGTCAGCGGGTACGGCACACTTGATCTTGCATTGGAGACCATAAAAAATCGTGGCGCCGCGGACTTTTTTGAAAAAAGCGACGACCCCGATAAACTAAAAGCAAAAATGAACCAAGTTGCGGGGAGAATTTGTGCCGCCCACAAATCAACGATCATCGGTCCATCTGAAATTCTCGACCTGACAGTACGGACACTTTTTGAACCTGCAAAACAAATCCCCGCTGAAGCCCATGACCAGGTCCGGGATGTACTTGTCCGTCTTTTTCCCGATGCCGAAACCTTACGTCTGGAAAAAACCAGTTCCACGGTCGTCTCTTCCGATTTTTCCACCGCGCCCCGTCCGAGATCGGTTGTCCTACAGGTTTATGAAGATGACCTTCAACCCATGATCGTCAAAATTGCCCGGCAAGGAAAAATCAATAAAGAAGTCGAGAATTTCGGCAATTACATCAAAGGCAGGTTGATTGGGAATCAAGTCCCACACCTGGAGGGCAGCGTCGAACTCTGGGATATTGGGGG
>CAYSNA010000743.1:0-2169 GCA_964432185.1 uncultured Cytophagia bacterium | reverse complement strand
TCCGCAAGCGCCGGCCAAATCGCAGCTCAGTCCACGATTCGGCTTGGCCTATCAGCTGGGTGAGGAAGCGGTGCTGCGTTTCAGCTACGGTCACTTTTTCCAAATGCCGCCCATGTATGCGCTTTATCAGAATAATGTTTTCCGCGTACCGACCAATGATTACGGCGTGACCATGGGAAACACGCTGCTCGATGCTCAACGGACAGTCACCTATGAAATCGGTCTCTGGCAGCAGATCATGAAAGGTATGAGTCTGGAGCTGGCGCTCTACTACAAAGACATCTATAATTTGCTGAGCACTACCATCGTGTCGACCTACAACCAAATCGAATACGGCCTGTTCACCAACAAGGATTACGGCAACGCCCGCGGTCTGGAGGTGAAATGGGATTATCAAATTGATAACTTTTTTGCTGCGGTCAATTATACGCTCTCGTATACCAAAGGCAATGCGGATAATCCCTGGCAGACGTTTAACCGCGCCGGTCAAAGCCGCGATCCGATCCGCCGGTACATTCCGATGTCTTGGGATCAACGGCATACCTTTAATTTGACGACCGGCTACAACGCGCCAAATTATGGCGCCACGGTGATCGGTTATTACAACTCGGGCACGCCATATTCATTCACGCCGTTGGGCTACAGCGAACTGTCGCTGATCAATTTATATGAAAACAACGACATCAAGCCGGGCTCGTTCAGCCTTGATCTGCGCGGTTATTGGAAACTGCCGGTTTTTGAGCGACTCGACGTGCGCCTGCTGCTGAATGTCTACAATCTGCTCGTCTCGCTTAATCCGGTTTGGGTTTATGGCGATACCGGCAAACCGTATGAAAAAATCGTATCTGACATTGAGAAGAGTAATTATAAAAGTGATTTCACCGATGTGTACGACCAGTATCAAAACCCGTCAGCCTATTCGGCTCCGCGGCTGGTCAAGCTGGGATTGCAGTTTCAATTTTAATCTGAGGAGAATACAATGAGAAAGAAGAATAGCATTATTTTATTTTTGACACTCTGTCTCTGTCCGTTGATTCTCTTCGGACAAGGCAAGCCGTACCAGGGCCCTATTGATCCGGCGGGTGATCCAGCGATGGAGCGCGAAGGATTTATGAACGGCAACCGCTTCCGCGTGCTGTTCAACAACAACACGCAAATTTCCGACTGGCCGCGGCCGGACGCCTCCAAATGGCCGGATGATTATTCCGGCACCAAACTGGTGGATGTTGCCGCAGTGCTCATCGGCGCCGAGGTGTACGTCACGCAGGATTCCATCCCGGTGACCAATCTCGCGGATGTCGCGACACTGGCCGCGCAGGGACTCATTGACACGCTGGTTTATATTCAAACGGCGGATTATATTATCGGCAACCATTCCGTCGATTTTAACTGGAACAGAACCGTGGAGTGGGCGCTCTCCCCCGTTCCCGGCTATTTTAATATTGCGCAGGATTTCCCGGCCATGAGCAACAAACCGGATTCCTGGCCGTCAGCCTGGCCCGCCACCGGTTACGAGACAAAGTGGCCCGGCGAGTGGAACGGCCGGTTTGGCCGCGGCATCATGTACGCCGATCTGGAGTCCTACTTTGTCGCCAACGACGCGCAGGATATGGAAAAAATCATCCAGCGCGGCGATCCCGAGGAAAAGCTGATCACGGACGGCCCGCGTTATTATCCGCGCCCCGGCGTTTATATTGGCGATATCAATCCGGACATCACCACGCAGCGCGGTTTTCCGTGGGGCGGTCTTGGCCTGCGCGCCGAAGTTCGCGGCTATCAGTGGAACAATCCCGAAGCGCGCGACATCATTTTCTGGGAGTACAATATTGCCAATATCTCGGATTACGATTTGCCGACTTGCGGTTTCGGCTATTTTATCGATCCCTCCATTGGCGGCGACACCGGTGGTGACGGCGAAGCGGCGTCCTTCGACAAGCTCATCGATTTAACTTATGTCTGGGAAGTCTCCGGCAAAGGCGGCGGTGGCAACAAACCCGGCGTTTTTGGCATCGCTTATCTTGAAAGCCCGGGCAATCCGAACGACGACATCGATAACGATGACGACGGTCTACTCAACGAACGCCGTGACAATGACGCCGGCCAAATTATTGGCGCCACCGACGGCATTCACAATCTGGATAATTTCCTCACTTTTTATAATTATTCTAT
>CAYSNA010000742.1:0-2177 GCA_964432185.1 uncultured Cytophagia bacterium | reverse complement strand
GATGTCGTTGATGATTCTCTCGTCGTATCAATGACACCGGATAGCGGGAGTGCGGTGCAGGCAACAAGAGTGACCGAAGACCTGCCGCGTGAGACGCATAAAAAAACGGCGGCGCCGGAGGTGATGACCAACCCGGTGCAGAATACGGCGCCTGGCCGATTGTACATCAACTGTTTGCCATGGGCTCATGTATATATCGATGATATTAAAAGAAATACAACGCCGCTGGAGGATGCGATTGAACTGCCGCCGGGCGACTATCATATTCGACTTGAACATCCGAACTATCCGGCGTTTGTGCAAAATATTCGTATCGAGGCTGAAAAAGATTATTATATTAATGCGACGTTGTACAGCTTTTTGTCGTGCAATATTTATCCGTGGGGTGATGTCTATGTCGATAATGAGGCGTTGGGACAAACACCCTTTGCGGATGCCGTGACGATTTCACCGGGAAGTCATGTATTACTCGTTAAAAATCAACAGTATGGGCAAGTCGAGAAAAAATTTACAGTCGCCGCCGGAGATACGTTTTTCTTCACTTTGAATTTTGAGAGCCCATCGCAGGTTTTGAATTAAAAAAAGGTACAGTATTTGCGTTTTGCGATTTGACGTGATTGAGAAAAATAGTAAACGATAAATGATAAAACGTGTGATGACATATTTTTTTATTCTCGTGCTGAGCCTTCCGCTTTTGGCGAAGAAACGGGACTGGAAGCTGTATGATAAAATGCCCATCCCGGTTGCGGGCGCCGAAATTGTGACGTGGGAGAATAAAATCTACATCTTGGGCGGCTATAAGGAAGCGGGTGGCGATCCAGTCACGACCATACAAATGTATGATCCTGCTGCCTGCTTGCAAGAACGATGGTCGGTGGTGGGAAATATGCAGATACCGCGAGCCAATTTTGTCGCCAAATTGTATGCGAACGATTCCTCTATTTATATCGCCGGTGGTGCATCCGATTTCAAGCAGGAAAATGTATCGACAATGGAACGGTGGAATCTTAAAACCTATAGTGGTGAGATTCTCGACGAAGACATAGAACTCAACCGAACCGGCGCTACCGGTGAAATTTGGCGCAATTATCTGATCATCATCGGCGGTTACAACAGCTCCAGACCGGATGTCGCCTTGGCCTTTCTGGCCGTCTATGATCTCGAACGCAAAAAGAGTTATGCGCCGCCGCCTCAGCTCAACCGTTTGGAACAGTATAACCAGGCGACGATCACATTGGGCGACTCGATTTATATCTTTGGCGGCGTGCGTTCCGGCATCTCGCAGAGAATTTATAATATCAATTTGAACGCCGCAGATAGTGACTGGCCGCCGATTGGACTCGGAAGCCTAATGCCGCGAGTGCATCCGGATCTTGATTTTCCTCGCGCCTCGCTGGAGGCGGTTAAGACTTCGTCCGACACTGTGTGGCTGATCGGCGGCTACAGTGAAGACAGTACCGCCCTGCGCACGACCAGCAAGTTCATCATCAAGAACCATGGAAGCAACAAGGGTTATGAGCATCATCCGGGGCTGCCATTGCTTGAGGCCCGGAAGGAACATAGTGCTGCTGCCATTGATAGTGTGATCTATGTTTTTGGCGGCGTAAACGGTTACGGCAAGGTATTAAATACGGTTGAAGCGTACATCGATACGGTTATCGCTCTTCCCTGTACTACCAATGTGGTTCTCGACGATCAGGGCAACCGCGAATTTACTTTTCGCTTGAAACAGAATGCGCCAAATCCATTTAATAATTCGACAATGATTGAATTTGATCTGCCGTCACCTCAAGCCGTGCGTCTCGATATTTATACCGCGCGTGGTCAATGGGTAACGTGTCTGGTTGATCATACATTATCGTCCGGTGCACATCGATTCGTGTGGGATGGACGATTTTCTGACGGCACACTTGTGCCCAGCGGGATTTATCTTTATAAATTAACCACGGACGTTGAATCGCTATCTCGCAAAATGTTGCTGGTGAAATGAAAAAAATCCATTCGGCCCTTGTGCTCATGGTGGTTTTGTGCGCATGCGTTTCAGCACAAACACCGGAGCTCACTGCGTTGCAGCAAAAATTCCGCAGCTTTGATTATAATGGCGTCATTGAGCTGGCGAACGAGTTACTCACCCGCAGGGATCAATATGTCCCGGAACAGCTCGTGACGATTTATGA
>CAYSNA010000741.1:0-2185 GCA_964432185.1 uncultured Cytophagia bacterium | reverse complement strand
CACTATACCATATATTATTGGCATGATCAACGGCGATAGATCTCACCTCGTATAACAGCAATCCATGTCGACTCCACTCTTTACCATCGAATTTGATGAGGCCTCCGATCGTTCCAGCCCACACATGATCGTGTTGATCAATGGCGATACAACTAATTCTCTCATTGGGAATGTCCGAATTATTGCTTTTATAGCTCACCCAATTGACATCATCAAATACAGCAATACCGTTGAAGAAAGTACTAATCCATTTTCTACCTTTTGAGTCA
This sequence comes from uncultured Cytophagia bacterium, assembly GCA_964432185.1. Lineage (GTDB taxonomy): Bacteria > Zhuqueibacterota > Zhuqueibacteria > Residuimicrobiales > Krinioviventaceae > Kriniovivens. The sequence continues at coordinate 1,916 of CAYSNA010000741.1, read as the reverse complement.
ATGGCCATCCCAGAAATTTGGCAGTTTTGTAGTTCGGTCTGCTTGTCAAATGTCTCGGTTAGGATGTCAAAACGGACTGGAAGAGATTTGCCACAAGTAAGCCATAGAATATATCCATCTTCGATAGCTAATACATCAACATCGTCAGTTGGTATATTGGAATTTGTAGTGCTATAAACATACCAATGGGTACCATCAAACTTTGCTAGTCCAATATTTGTACCCAACCAGACATTCCCGGCATCGTCAACAACTATAGAGTTGAAATAATTAGAGGGTATATCTGAATTGGCGGTGCTAAAAAAAACTCGTTTGCCGTTTATCTTGTTAATTTGTAAAAGACCTGAACTTCCGGTACCAATCCATATAAAATTTTTATATGCACAAATTTTGTAATCACTTCCAATCGTTTGTACCACCCATTCTTGAGATTGCCCCACAAACGGCAAAAGTAGAAAAAGAACAAGAAAGATTGAAAGTGAAATGAACCATGAAGGGTGCAGCCGTTTCATAAATAGCCATGTATTATCAAAAGTTAAAATAATGATTTCATACGACTTTTTGAAAAGTTAATTGGAAATCCTGTCGGGGCTTAAAGCCCTGACAGGATTTGATTTTTAAAATTCCGAGAGATTAGCGTTTGAACTATGGCATCAACACCATCTTCTGCGTTTCGACCAACTCATCCGCCCGAAGCAGATACAAATACACATCGCTTGCAACTTTTTCTGCATCATTCGAGCCGTCCCGGTGAACGGATTTTTATGCGTGAGCATCCATTACATCCATTAAATCCGTGTCCCTTTTCTACACAAACGGCACCAACTCGACATCCCAGTGGCTTTGATGCGGATGTTTGCCAACGTATTCTTTAAAACCGAATTCGAAATCGACGTGATCAATTGGCATGTCAATGCGAATGAGGATGTCATTTTCGCCTTTTATTAATTCCGCTTTGATGGCAATGTCGTACGGCCAGTCGCGGCGAATCTCGCGGCGCTCAAAGACTTTGTCGCCGTTCCACCACAGACGGATATAAGCCGAGCAGCCCATCACCAGCCAGATCTTTTTGACCTCCTTTGACTGCACCTTGGTGTACAGGTAAACGGTCTTTTCGCCGCGGCCTTCAAAATAGTCACTCAGATTCATCTTCATGGCCGGCGGATTAAACGGCTCGATCTGAAACGGATACTCTTCAAAATTATTCTCCGCTGCAATTCTGCGTACCGTCTCCGCATCAACATATTCTTTATCGAGGTCGAGTTTGTCGTGGTTCATGTATTGACATGACGGCATCGACGCGAGGCCGTGATCCGGATATGTGGCATCCATGGGTTCGAGCGCCGGATCGTCATTGATGAACGGCCCGAGCATAAACCAGGCGCCGTAAAACGGCACGCCGCGCTCCAGTGTCTCCTGCTTTTTGCCGTTGATGGTCACGTCGATGTTGTAGGTGTAGGCCGGTTTTTTGATTTTATTGTCGACTGAAATAAGCTCGTCATACGCCTCCGGCAGCAGCGCAAAATGGGTTTTCACTGTTTTAAACTCTAATCCCCTAATGATAAACTCTAAAATCGACTCGGAAAAGTCGAGATCGTCTGATGAAATTTCGATTTTAACATTTTGCGGCTGCTCTGTCAGATTTTCAAATTCAACATCCATCTGCTGCTCGTCCACCAGCATGCCGGGTTCATAATCGACAAAAATGGTATTGAGGTTAAAGATGTTCGGCTCGAGCTCGTACGGTGTCAGGTCTTTGCCGGTGATTTGAATATTCTTAAAATACTCGATAAAATTTAATCCGGCTTTGCAGGTTTCTGCCGCCAATCCGCTCAACGTGTCTGGGTAGTTTATATTGATGATTTCCGGGCTGACCAAAAGCTCATCACCAACCAGGTCGCGCCATTTGGGATCAA
>CAYSNA010000740.1:0-2189 GCA_964432185.1 uncultured Cytophagia bacterium | reverse complement strand
GGATCATCTCATTTTTACGCCGTGGCTGCTGGGCGAGCGCTGTCCCGTTGCCACCACCACGACGCGCGGCACCATTTTTAACATCGGCCTGGAGCACACCCGTGGGCATGTTGTGCGAGCGCTGTCCGAAGGCATTGCTTACAATTTGCGCTGGATCATTGAGAATTATGAAAAGGATTTTGGCTTTGATATCCCGGCTCTCAAGGTCACCGGCGGCGGCTCGAAAAACAGAGCGTGGATGCAGATTATCGCGGATGTGACGCAGCGACAAATCATCACCACCAGCCAACCAAAAATGGCCGGCGCCATTGGCGCGGCGGTCGTCGCGTTTGTCGGCGCCGGCGTTTACGCAGATTTTAATTGCGTCACACAGTTCATTCAGGCAAATGAAACGTTCAGTCCAAATCCGGAGAACAGATCAATTTATGATAAATTATTTGCGGATTATAAACAGCTCTATCGCTCGTTGAAAAAAACATACAAGCACGCCAATCAGCATCGGTTCAATTTTATTTAAAATAGAACTCGCGCAAAGCCGCCAAGGCGCAAAGTATTCAGGATACGTGAGGCCAATCATTTTTAATTTTTAATTGCTTTCTGAAAGGTTCCTATGACAATCGATGAATACAAAACACTGGTCCACCAATCCGGCAAAAAACTGCTCGACCTCGGGCTGGTGTCCGGCACCTGGGGCAACATCAGTGTGCGAGTTGATGAAAATTCGATGGTCATCACGCCAAGCGGACGGCAGTATGAGCAGGTGCAGGTTGATGAGATGGTTCTGGTCCATATTGTCGATTTGAGTTACGAGGGTGACATCAAACCATCATCCGAGTTAAAACTTCACGCTGAGATTTATAAAACCCGAAAAGAGGTGAACGCCATCATCCACACGCATCAGATGAACGCCTCCACCGTGGCGGCGGCGCGACGGGACGTCCCTCCCATTCTGGACGATATGGCGCAGCTTCTCGGCCCATCCGTGCGCGTTGCGGATTATGCGCTGCCGAATACCAAAAAGATCGTCAAAGCCACCATCAAAGCATTAAAAGGGCGAAACGCTGCGCTTATGGCCAATCACGGCGCGGTTGTTGTTGGCCGGGATATGGAAGAGGCGTTTTGGGGATGTCAGGTGTTGGAAAAAGCCTGCAAGGCGTTCATCGAGGCTGAATTTCTCGGCGGCGCCAAGGGGATCAACAAAGTTGAAGCGCATATTATGCATCAATATTATTTATTGAAATACAGCAAGCAGAAAAAGAAGAGCGTGTAAATTAAAAGCAGCACCATGTAAGAAAGAATTATAAAAACAACCCTGTCAGGGCTTTGGAGCCCTGACAGGGTTTGACGTTTTTAGCTATGTGCGACGCACTTTGAAAGTGCGTCGCACATAAGACGCATGCTAAATTAATCAATATGTCGCTTACTGTAAATCACCCCAACCTCAACCTCTTCAGCCGCCGGCCGGATACCGGTCCACAAAACACGCACCGCCACCAGCATATCATTCAACACATGAATGAGCACGGGGAAAAAGATGAGAATAAAAAAGGTACCCATGGCAACGCCGTAGGCCAGCGAAATGGCCATGGGGATGAGAAACTGCGCCTGGTGACTTTTTTCCAAAATGATGGGAAACAGGCCGACGCTGGTCGTCACGGTGGTCAAGATAATCGGCCGCAACCTCGTTTTGCCGGCGCCGATGATCGCCTCTTTGATTTTGAATCCTTCGCTGACAAGCGAATTATATTTTGATAAAAATACGACAGCATCATTAATGATCACACCGGAGAGCGCCACCATGCCGAGCATACTGAGAATGGATACCGGTTTGCCGTGAATGCCGTGTCCCCAAAACGCGCCGATAAAAGCGAGCGGGATCATCAGCAGAACGATAAAAGACTGCATCACCGATTTAAAGTGAATCATCAGCAGTAACACAATCGCGGCAAAAGCGAGGAGAAAATAAAAACGCAATTTTTCCATGGCGATAGCGCCTTCGCGCTGCTGCCCCATAAACATCACATTGACGCTGGTAAATTTTGACTCGAGGCGCGGAATGATATCCGCATTCACTTGCTGCAAAATATCCGGCACCGACGCATCAGGATCCGTGGTTTCGGCCTCAACACGGATTTCGCGCTGGCCATTAAAACGGGAAATACTCACCGGGCCGCGTTTAATTTCATAAT
>CAYSNA010000739.1:0-2197 GCA_964432185.1 uncultured Cytophagia bacterium | reverse complement strand
AATTATTTTTCATATTCTATCTCATCTCCATTCCAGCGCAGACGAACATCTGCTGTAAGTGACATGGCGAAGCTGTGCCGGGCGATTCAAAGTCAATTGAAGGTAGAGTTTGATTTTGAAAAGAAAACAAGCCGTTGATGCAAAAATACACTGATGGGGATTTTAGTGAATAAACCAGCAGCTCTGAAAAAGCAGGTTTGGCGCAAAAATACCAAGATCGTCAAATCACTGTGCCATGTCGAGAGAAATTTATATTCGCATCAGGATTTCAAACTGCGATTGGCCATCGAAAAACGTCGGGCAGAGCGTTCAAACTCCACATCATCCATCATACTTTTTGATTTAACAAATCTGGTGAATGGCCGGGGAAAGCTTCTCAAATTGGAGGAGGTTACCCGGTTAGTTTGTCGTACCATCCGGATTACGGATGTTGGTATGTTGTACAAAAAACAAGCGGTCGTTCTGCTGTTGCCGGATACGGACAGCAGCGGGGCAGAACGTCTGTGCGCGAGAATGATGCAAAATATGATCGACTTTTACGCCGCCAACATTGCACTCGCCGTTGATGATTTTCATATCAAAATTCTCTCTTTTCCCGAACAGCGAATTGACTCGATTGACGTGGAAAATATAATTGCTGAGAATGTCGATTTTCATGCCACTGAATTTTCGCCAAAGATAGCGTTCCAAGCGGACAGATCATTTAAAAAAGAATATCGCGACACTTTGCGCCTGTGCGAGAGCAGTTTTAACGCTGCCGCACTTTCCATTTCACTTGATGATATCTTTTTCTCGGATCTCCAGTTTGTTACAAACTATAAATTGATGCTGCAACACGGCATTAAAAAAATGATGGATTTCTGCGGTTCACTTGCCGCACTCATCATCTTTATGCCGTTAATGCTGATCATCGCGCTGGCTATCAAACTGAGTTCACCGGGACCTGTTATCTTTAAGCAAGTTCGCGTCGGCTATCGCGGAAAAAAATTCACATTCCTCAAATTTCGTTCAATGAAATGTGAAAATGAGGACAACATTCATCAGGAGTATGTAAAAAAATTGATAAACGGCGAAACAGCACAGTTGAACAAGGGCAGCGAAAAAAATCCGTGTTATAAAATGAACGATGATCCCAGAACAACTGCATTTGGGCGCTTTTTACGAAAAACGAGCCTGGATGAACTTCCGCAACTTTTTAATGTCCTGAAGGGCGAGATGAGTTTGGTCGGTCCACGACCGCCATTGGAATATGAGGTGAATGAATATAAACTCTGGCATTGGCGGCGAATGATGCAGGTTAAACCCGGAATTACCGGACTCTGGCAGGTGTCGGGACGAAACTCCATTTTATTCTCCGACATGGTTCGTCTTGATCTCTATTATGCTGAAAATTGGTCAATAATTATGGACCTGAAAATTCTGCTCAAGACAATTTTTGTTGTTTTTGCAGCGGATGGAAATTAGGTCTTGAAAATCATATCAAATGAAGGGGAATGTTATGGAAAAGATTAACATTGCCGTCGTTGGCTGCGGGTATTGGGGTCCCAATCTCACCCGTAATTTTATTCAGATCCAGGATTGTGAGGTAAAAGCGTGTTGTGATCTTGATGACACAAAATTGAATCGGATACAAGCGCTATATCCTGCCATCAATACGACACGGAATCTGAATGATGTTTTAATGGACGAGGATATTGACGCGGTGGCGATTGCAACGCCGGTCTACACTCACGCCGAATTGGCTCGACGCTGTTTTCAACATCACAAACATGTTTTTGTTGAAAAACCAATGGCCTCCAGCAGCAAGGAATGTATCGAGCTGGTTGAATTGGCCGAAAATAATAATCGTGTTTTGATGGTGGGGCACACCTTTGAGTACACGGCCTCGGTGAATAAAATTAAAGAAATCATTCAGAGCGACGAGTTGGGAGAGGTAATTTATATCAGCAGTTCACGGCTCAACCTGGGACTGTTCCAGCCGGACATCAATGTGATTTGGGATCTGGCGCCGCATGATATTTCCATTATTCTCTATCTATTGGAAGATTTCCCCGATGCCATCAGCGCGTCCGGACGAGCCCATTTTAAGGAGGGAATCGAGGATGTAGCGACAGTGACATAGAATTTTCCTAAGGGCACTATTGCTTTTATTCACAGCAGCTGGCTCGATCCAAATAAGGTTCGACAGATGACCGTG
>CAYSNA010000738.1:0-2205 GCA_964432185.1 uncultured Cytophagia bacterium | reverse complement strand
ACGCAATACGCGCTGAGTCAACTTGAGCAGATTGATTTTGTCACCGTTTATGGCCCAACAGAGCATCGCAATCCGGTTATTTCATTCGGCATCGATGGCATTCATTCGCATGACGTCGCTACCTTTTTCGACAGTAAAAATATCGCTATCCGATCCGGCCATCATTGCGCCAAACTGATCATGAAAAAACTCCATGTGCCGGCAACCGCGCGAGCCAGTTTTTATCTGTACAACACCAAAGAAGATGTTGATGCTTTTATCGATGCTATCAACAAAGCGAGAGGATACTTTGCCAAATGGATTTAGACGATCTCTACCAGGAAATAATTTTAGAACATTAGAAAACGCCGAAGAATCAGGGAACGGTTGAAGACGCTAACGTTGCGGTGGAGGGGCGAAATCCATTTTGCGGCGATGAAATCAAATTGACCATGAAAGTTGTGGATGGCCTCGTGCAGGAAGTCAAATTTACCGGCAGCGGCTGCGCCATCAGCCAGTCGTCCGCGTCGGTGATGACCGAGAGTATCAAAGGGAAAACCGTTGATGAGGTCAAAAAACTCTTTCGGGAATTTGGCCAGATGGTTCGCGGCGAACATCACGAACATGAACACATCGATGATATGGACGAGTTGTCTGCGTTTCAGGGCGTGTCCGCATATCCGACGCGCGTCAAATGCGCCATGCTGGCGTGGAACGCCTTGAGCCAAGGCATTGAAAAAGAACTGAAAAAACAAGGGCAATAATATGGCAAAGATAAAAACATTTACTTCGGATTTACAAATATTTAAGGCGGCCGGACAGTTGGAAGCGCTGGATGCGGCGGTGAATGATTTCATCAAAAAAAATAACGTGGAAAAAATTTACTCCGTCTCTGACACAACGGCGACGGACGAAAGCGGAGCGACGATGGGGATCATTCGCGTTCTGGCTTATGATTGATTGTTGCAGAAAATTTAGGCTGAAATGAACTCGTGTCTGGTTCATTTCAGCTCTGCGCTATCGTCGAACGCTCCTGCCGCTTGTTTTATACGCCTCCAATAAATTATCCAACCGTTCCACCACATCCGTGTGTTCGTGATATAAATTTTCCTTTTCTTCAATATCATTCTTAATATTATATAACTGCCACGGCGCGTTTTGTGGCGCATCATTTTCTTTCAAACTCCAGCCGCCGGATCCTTTGCAATAAATCAATTTCCAGTCGCCCTGACGAATAGCAAAAACGCCATCTACTGAGTGATGTATCGTCGCTTCACGGATCGGTGTTTTGTTGCTGTTGGTGAGCGCCGGCAAAATATCGTAACTGTCTTCGCCGGCGTTCTCCGGCAAATCTTCACCAACAATGGATGAGGCGGTCGCCATCAAATCGGTCAAGCAGATGGTTTCGTCACTTTTGGTTTTCGGTGTGATGGTGGCCGGCCAGCGCACCAGAAACGGCACGCGATGCCCGCCATCCCAGGCATCCGACTTTTGACCGCGAAAAATGTAATTCGCTTCATGATGATACTGCTTGCCGATATTGCGTTCATCTGAACCGTTGTCGCTGGTGAGAAAAACAATGGTGTTGTCCGCCAGTTTGTGCTCATCAAGTTTTTTCAATACCTGGCCCACAGTCCAATCCACCTGTTTGACAAAATCGCCGTAAAGTCCAGCCTTGCTTGTGCCTCTAAATTCTGCTGTCGGCACCCACGGCGTGTGCGGCGCGGACAGAGCAAAATAGAGGAAAAACGGCTGTGACGGCGTGTCGGCACAGTCATCAATAAATTTTAATGCTTTGTTAGTAAATGTTGGCAGGACCTCTTCAAAAGCCAGGTTGGGCGCGATTGGACCGCCGCGCCAGAACACACCGCCTTCGTTTTTTTCGTCAACCGTTTCTGTTGGGAGCTCGACGGCTCGATCATTTTCAATATAAAGATACGGCACCATATCGAGCGATGCCGGAATGCCGAAAAAGTAATCAAATCCCACCGTGAGTGGCCCGGATGTGAGCGGTTTTGTGTAATCGGTCGTTTTGTCATCTCCCAAGCCGAGGTGCCACTTGCCGACGCACGCGGTGCGGTAGCCGTGCTTTTTTAACATGGAAGCGACGGTCATGCGATCCTTTTCAATGAGCAGCGGCGAGCTTCCCCATAACACACCGGATTTTAACGTGGTTCGCCAGCAGTATCGTCCCGTGAGCACACCGTAACGCGTTGGTGTACAGAC
>CAYSNA010000737.1:0-2211 GCA_964432185.1 uncultured Cytophagia bacterium | reverse complement strand
TCCACGGATCATCACCGCTATCGGCAGCGTGGGGCGGCATATTTCTGATCTGTCCGATATGGCTTATTTTCATATCGTCAACCAGCATCGCCCGTTTAATGCTGATCAAGCGACGGATGTGAAAAAAGCGTACAAGGTGTTGAAGGAATTTCTTGACAATGGGATGGCTTTTATGAAAGCGGACGATAACACCGGCATTTCAAAAACCATTGCAAAGCTTCCGGCCGTTAAGGGTTATATTGCCGATCTAAATCGCATCCATATCAAGCGGCTCAAAAAAGGTGAAGCTAAAACCCGCCAGTCCATGCTCTTTTTCAGCATGCTCGTCCATTCGGGAGAAATTGCTGAAGAATTTGAGGAACTGCTCAAAGGCTACAACGAGTCCTTCCATCATAAATGATGACAGCATGACACCATAGCGAACCACGGATGTTTTAAATTTCTCGAATTCCTCAAAAACGAAATTTGGGACATTCGTGGTTTTTTTATTTCCTCTTTTTTCACGACATCATTTCCTTCAGCCTGCCTTAAAAATTTCTTAACCCATAGTTAATGCAACGATAATATACGTTACCTATGTTCCAAAGCTGAAAAACCGGACGTTGACTGATGCCGGCCTGCCCGGCCTCATCCCCGCAACTTTATGATACAAAAAATAAGAAGATGACCTGACCGTGCGGGCTGTACAGACGTGCTCTTTGTCACAGCTTCTCCGGTCACATCGATCCCTGAAAAATCGCCAGTGGTCGAGATTCAACATTTTTCATTCATCAAGAATATTTACTTTTATCATGCCGTTGTATAATGAGACCGGTGCGGGATGCCGAATCAAATACCGCTGATTTTTTGTGAGACGTTATGAATGTCAAACTGTTCATAATTCTTTGTCCTCTATTTCTCTACGCCGGAGATCCGATGCCGGACTTGGTCACGGTGCTCGATAATTTTTCCGTTGATGCCATTCGGCAACACGTGAATGTTTTGGGTGACGATCTTATGGCCGGCCGCGCCACCGGCTCACGCGGGGAACGCCTCGCTGCTGATTATATTCGCGCCACCTTGAAGGATTATGGTGTCGCTCCGGCCATCAATCACCGTTCCTATTTTCAAACCATTCCATGTCACGGCAGCAGACCGCTTCCATCGTCCCGATTTTTGATCTACCAGAAAGACGATACTTTAACACTTTCGCTGGGTGAGGACTATGTCCTCTACAATACAGGCGCGCAGACTTTTATCCCCGAACCGACGCCGCTGGTTTTTGTCGGCTATGGCATTGTGGCGCCAGAGTTCGATTATAATGATTATCAAAATGTGGATGTGACCGGCAAGATTGCTGTTTATTTGTCCGGCGAGCCATTTTCTGATGACTCGACATTTTTTGCCGGTGCGCAGCCAACGATTTATAGTTATGCTGAATCAAAGGAACGCATGGCCATTTCTCGCGGTGCGCGCGGGTGCCTGTTGATTCAAAATCCACTCGAAAATCGCGTGCGCTGGGAAAACCGCGCCACGGCATTTTTGTTCGAAGATGTTCAACTCGCCTATTCGGTCTCGAATATTTTCAGTGCGCTGGTGAATCCCATGTCCGCGGCCCTGCTTTTTCAGGAGAGTGCGCTCTCATTTCAGGATATCCTCAATCAACAAAATACGGCGCTCCACAGTTTTGAACTTGACACTCACATGTCATTCCGTGGCGAGTTTGAGGAGCGAAATTTTTTCTCCCGGAATATTGTCGCCGAAGTCCGAGGAAGCGATCCCGCTCTGCGCGACACCTATCTAATTCTCACCGCGCATTATGATCATCTCGGCATTGGCGCTCCCGTACGCGGTGATTCCATTTACAACGGCGTCGTTGATAACGCGATGGGTTCGGCCGCGCTCCTGGAGTTGGCGCGCGCGTTCGCGGCGGCTCCGCCCAAACGCAGTATGCTGTTCCTCTTTTTAACCGGCGAGGAAAAGGGCTTGCTTGGCTCCACCTATTATATTGATAATCCAATCGTGCCGTTGTACCGATCCATCGCCAATATTAATATTGACGGCCTGGCTATTTTTGATACTTTTTATGATATCATCGGTTTTGGCTCCGAATTGTCGACCATGCAAAAATGTGTCAATGAGAGCGCCGCACTTTTGGATTTAACCGTATCCGATGTGCCTGCTAACTTTTCGCGTCTCGAATCGTTTGCCCGTTCGGACCAGATTGCTTTT
>CAYSNA010000736.1:0-2216 GCA_964432185.1 uncultured Cytophagia bacterium | reverse complement strand
CAAAGCCGGTTTGTGCTGATTTTTACCAATACGAAAAAAGTCTGGCGTTTGAATACCCGCGGCGATTACTGGATTCTCGATCGGCAAAACAACTCCCTGCATCAACTTGGTAAAAGTTTGCCGCCGGCCAGTTTGATGTTTGCGACGTTTTCGCCGGATTTTCAACGCGTGGCCTTTGTCTGCCAAAACAATATTTATGTCGAGGATGTGGCATCCGGTGACATTCAGCAAATCACGTTTGACGGCTCGGATACCATCATCAACGGCACAACCGATTGGGTGTACGAAGAAGAGTTTCGTCTGCGGCACGCCTTCCGCTGGAGTCCGGATAGTCAACAGATTGCCTTTTGGCAGTTTGATGCCGGCAACATTCGAGATTTTTTTCTCATCAATAACACGGATTCGCTCTACCCGACCATAGCGACAATTCCATATCCCAAAGCCGGAACAGAAAATTCGACCTGCCGAATTGGCGTTTTTTCACTGTCATCACAAGAAACGGTGTGGATTGAAAATCCGGAGGACGACGAATTTTATATCCCATACATGGAATGGGTGGATGACTCGCAGATTGTCTTTCAGCGAATGAATCGCTTGCAAAATAAAGTCGAGGTGACACTGGCCGATGCGAAAACCGGCCACACCCGCGTGGTGCTGACCGATACGGACGAGGCCTGGCTTGATCTGGTGACACCGATCGAGTGGATTAACGACAATCAAAATTTTATCTGGTTGAGCGAAAAGGATGGCTGGAATCATCTGTACATCGTGTCGCCGGATGGAGAAAAAAACCTGATCACGCCGGGTGAGTTTGATGTGGTTTCGGTGGTGGGCATTGACAGGAAAAACGGCTGGATTTATGTCATCGCCTCGCCGGACAATCCGACGCAGCGCTATCTCTATCGCGCCTCATTCAAAGGCAACACAGTGGAACGGATAACGCCGAAAAATCAGCCCGGAACGCATACCTATCAAATATTGCCAAACGGCAATTTGGCGATGCATTCGTTTTCAGCCGCATTGCAGCCGACGCAGTACGAGATTCTTCGTCTGCCCGATCATTCGGTTATTAAAATCCTGGAGACGAATGAAAAACTGGCCAAACGGCTGGAACTGATTCCCGAACGCAACATCACCTTTTTTCGCGTGAAAACCGCACACGCCGAGATGGATGCCTGGGAAATCAAGCCGCATAATTTTGACGCGTCGCAAAAATACCCGCTGCTGCTGTTTGTTTACGGCGAGCCGCACAATACCACAGTCAAGGATGCTTGGGGACGCACGCGCGATCTGTGGTTTCAGATGCTGGCGCAGCGCGGCTATGTGGTGATGAGCATTGACAACCGCGGCACGCCGCAGCCGCGCGGCCGCGAGTGGCGCAAAATTGCCTATAAAAAAATCGGCGTGATTTCATCTCAGGATCAGAAAGAGGCGCTTGAGGATATTGTTAAAATGAAACCGTATATTGACGCCAATCGCGTTGGTATGTGGGGATGGAGCGGCGGCGGTTCCACAACGCTGAATGCACTGTTTCGTCACCCGGAAACATTTCACGTCGGTATGGCGGTGGAGCCGGTGGCGCATGCCAAGTATTATGATACGATTTATCAGGAACGCTACATGGGTTTGCCGCAGGACGATCCCGACGCCTATGATCAATGCTCGCCGCTGACATTCGCCAAAAATCTGCAGGGCAAACTGCTGCTCATCCACGGCACCGGCGATGATAACGTGCATTATCAGGCCACCGAGGTTTTGATCAACGAACTTATCAAACACAATAAGCAATTTAGTATGATGAGTTATCCGAACCGTACGCACAGCATTCGCGAGGGCGAGGGCACGACCACACATCTGTACACGTTAATGACGAATTTTCTGTTGGAAAATTTGCCGGTGAATAGTCATGTCAAATGTCAAATGTCAAATGACGAATGACGAATTGCACATCACATGAGCTCAAGTCATTGCGAACTCTCCCGCTCAAAACGCGGGAGAGTGAAGCAATCTCCCGGAAATATGTAATCCACTTTTTCAAGAGATCGCCACGCTGTCCAACAATAAAGTGTTGGACGGCTTCTAAGGACAAAGTTATCGCGAGCAGATTCTCGTTTTTTGAGAATCTGCGTGGCGATCTCCAAAAAGTAGTTGCCCTTTTCAAAGAGATTGCTTCACTCTCCCGCAAAGAGCGCGAGATCGTTCGCAATGACTTTTCC
>CAYSNA010000735.1:0-2222 GCA_964432185.1 uncultured Cytophagia bacterium | reverse complement strand
GGCAATTTTCAATCCGCCACGACCCTGGTGCCGATCAGCGAACAGACCGGTTACATGGAATGGACAGACGAGTGGATAAACTTTCAGCGTAATGCTGGCTCAGCAGTTCAGCGACACGCCGTGCAGGTCGTTCATAATGTTCGGATAAAAAAATGATTTCAGCTTGGAGATACACGATCTCAGAACTCAGATTTATTTCTGATATCTGAGATCGACAATCTCTAATCGTCAATCAAAGGATATCAAAAAATGAAAAACATTTTCCTCATTTTACTTTTTCTCATCACAACAACTCAAGCCAATGGCGTTCTGCGTGGTTTTAACTTGTCGATGTACAGTCCCGATACCGGCGAACTGACGCGCGAGGATTTTCAACAAATGCGCGATATTGGCGTCACGCTGATTCGCCTGGATTTTTCCAAAAATTACTTGATGGATAAAGTGCCGCCGTACAATTTTAACGAGGATAATTTTACCCGTCTGCACACATACATTCAGTGGGCGGAAGAGATCGGCCTCAAAGTCATTATTGATCCGCACACCTTTCCCGGCACCATTTTGCCGTGGACGATCATGGGGCATGATCAATTCTGGTTTGATGTGCGCTATAAAAATCTCGTGGTGAAATTGTGGCAGCGCATCGCGCGCGAATGTGCGCATTATGGCGATGTGATCTGGGGCTATGATCTGGTGAATGAACCTTATGGCGCCCGGCAACAGCCGGGACAGGTCTGGGATTTAAACGATCTCTACAAAGAGTTGATTCACAATATTCGTGTGCATGATAAATCGCACAGCATCATCCTCATGTTTCAGCATGCTGATTTTATCGATTATGCGCAAGAGCCGGACTGGTACGAGGATCCCATCAACAAGTTGATCTACTCGCCGCACCTCTATTTTCCGCAAGAATATACGCACCAGGGATTGGACAAAAGTCTGGCCGGCAGTCCGGCGGGGCAAAAATATCCTGATGAGGCAAAGGGCTGGAACAGAGCCGCGATTGCTGAACACATGCAGCCGTTTGCCGATTTTAAAAACAAGCACAAGGTTGATATTTTCTTTGGCGAATTTTCCTGCTCCTTTGATTTTAATACCTGTTGGGATAAGAATAATCCGCTGGATAAAAATCCGGCGCTCGGCGGTGACGTTTGGCTGACGGATGTGATTGAGCTTTTTGAGGAACGCGGCTTTCACTGGACCTACCACTGCTACGAGGATTGGGAAGGCTGGGACGCCACGGTGCCGCATCCGCGCTGGGTGTTGATGCAGCAGTTTTTTGATCCCGATGGGCCGCTGCATCCGAGCGCGCAAATCGCTGCGCCGGCGGACAATGATATTTTCGAATCCGGCGCGACCATTACCATTAAAGCCGAGGCGTGGGATGAGGATGGTACGATCGACCTTGTCGAGTTTTTTCATGATGAAGAAAAACTTGGCGAGGACTCGTCTGCGCCCTACTCTTTTGACTGGCAGGCGCCAAACGGCAGCCACCGGATTTGGGCGAAAGCCACGGACAATTCCGGCGCTTATCGCCATGCGCGGCCCATTGATATTGCGGTGCGCGCACAAGTTGAATCGCCGTGGATTTCTCAAGACATCGGTAAATGCGCCGCGCCCGGCTCCGCCTGGTTGGAAAGCGACACATGGATTGTGAACGCCATCGAAGATGACCTTTATTCTCCGGATGATGGTTACCATGTCGTGGTGCAACCGCTCGCAGCGGATGGCGAGATTGTCGTCAAAGTTCAATCGCAAACCGGCGCTGAAGTTCAAAATATGGCCGGGCTGATCCTGCTCGATTCGTTCGAGAAACCGACCAACGTGGCCCGTATTGGTTTTTGCGGCGACAACCACGTTCGCTTTCAGGTTTTTCAGGACAATCGCCAAACTGTCAGCATTCAATCGGAACACTTTGCCTATGCGCCCGGTTGGTTGAAACTGGTTCGACTCGGCGATGCAATTTCTGCATATTTTTCAAAAAATGGCGAACAGTGGCAGCAGATCGGCGCGACTGTTAAATGCGAATTAGGGCATGCTGCCCAAACTGGCATATTTGCCGGCGCATCCAAAGATGTGTTTTTAAACACGGCCGTGTTTTCGAATGTAACGATAAACTATTGATTATAGATTGAAGATTTTCGATCTCAGATTTCAGACTTTTTTTCATCCAAAATCCGAGATCGTAAATATGCAATCTGAAAACATCTTTCAAATAAGGA
>CAYSNA010000734.1:0-2224 GCA_964432185.1 uncultured Cytophagia bacterium | reverse complement strand
TGTGCTTGCTTCGTCTTCATGAAATACTCGGGCGGCGATCCATAGCTATTCGATTACGTGAATAAGATCGAGCACAATTGTTGCTTCTGTTCTCTCTTTATGTAAAACCCAAATTGAGCGATTCTTTTCAATAGTCCCCAAAAAAGGAGGAGAGCAATAAAAATATTTACAAATTTTTGGTTTTATCTGGTGCCTTACGATCAAAATAGAAAAAAATTATAGAAAATTGACTTTTAAAGGTAATTGAATGTTTTTTTTAGGACGTTTTGATAAAAATTTCGATCACTATGGACAGACCTATCCTATTCGCGCCATAGGCTCGTTTTTTTAATGAAAAAAGATGTGGAATAGCCTTATAAACTCAGGCTATAGCGGTATTATGGGGTCCTGAAGCGCAAGCTCCCACAGTCTAAAAAATTCGAGGCGTTTTATAGTCGCATCAAAAATTTTTAAGACCAGTTTGCGGCTTTTCGAGACTATTTTGGCCGCAATATCAAAGAGAAAACGACGCACCCGCGTGGCATAGCAGGTGGCAGGCAAGACGCTTGGGAGGACATCACGCTTGAAAGCCTCGAACAAAAAGAAGGCGATCAGCATGATGTAATAGAAGGCCGCATTGTGCTGAAAACGCAAAAAAGGCAGGGACTCTGTTCCGAAGTCCTTCAAAGCGCGATGCGGTAGTTCATCTGCGCCACGCTCATGGTGGCAAGCGATGATGGTCTCGGGCTTGAGCCATCGTTCTTTTTCATCAGCGGAAAGATGCTGAAGAACTTCTTTCTTGACCCCGATATTGGTCAAGATGATATTTTCAGGCCGCTCGAATTCCAATTTGAACTGGCCATGCGCGTCGGCAGCCTCGGGCACGGTATAAAAGGCCCGATAAGGCCGCTCCCAGGAATCGCAGCAATATTCAAACTCAAGGTAATCCCAGATTTGATTGCCGTTGCGATAGATTTGCCAGTTGTCAAAGCGATGATCCGCTACGTATTGTTTGACAAATGGCAACAGTTTGCCGCTGGCGACGAAGGCGATATCGGCTTTGTCAAATGCGGCAAAATTGACCTGGTCAAAAAAGCCGGCATCGCAGCGGACGACAATCGTGACATCCGACCGGTATTCGCTGCGGATCTGTTTGGCCAGATCGACCAGCACATCAGCCGCCACATTATGGTAGTTGCTATGGGTTTTACCGCGGCGGAAGATGGCTTCCACGGTAAACCCGTTCCAATTGACCTGTAAAGGCTGAAAGCCTTTTACGCCTTTATAGGTCGGGTCGACGCCGTGACGTTTTTTGGCCTCGTCATTATTGAGGACAACGGTATCCGGCATCAATTCTATGACGGTCGGCTTTTCGATTTTAAGCCGCCAAATGAAGAGACGACGCAGGATGCGGCGAAAAACCGGCCACGTCCAAATCGCAAAACTTTTGAAAAATCGTTTTGCCTGGTGGGAGGAAGCCAATTGGCTTTTCTTACATTCAAGGATAGCGGCATAACCGTCGTCCTGACGCAGCTCATCAAAGCGCGTCATGGCGAGGTTGGTCGCATCGGCAAAAAAGATAAGCACTTGGTGGAACAATTGCGCAATCGGCAGCCCTTTTTTGCTTAGGCGCAAACGACCAAATAGATTACTCAAAATTTCCAATATACCACAATGCAAGAGATAATGGCTAAAAAGGATCAGGCCGCCGCGATCAGCTAATTTTTCTGAAGTGGATTCAACGTGGTTGATTGGGCAGGATGGTTTGTAAGTTGGGGTGGTCATGATAGGCCTCCTATGCGTTAAGGTTTAACCGCATTTCGTTTGCAGCACTTAAACAATTAAAGTTAATTTAATGTAAATATAATTTATAATAATATGTCAATAAATATTTGTGATAATCGCAAAAAGAGGATAAAATTTTCGCTGTATGGAAGTATGCACCCATTGGGTGCAATCTATAAAACGTTGGGAGCCTTGATAATTGTACGTCTGAGTGATATTCGAAGAGATGAATCGCTCAGTTTAGGTAGAAATAATTTTATCCGAAATGAATTTAGATTTTAAAAATTTAAGCTCGTTAAATGATGATGCGGCAAATGCCATCAAAAAGCTATTGCAACTTATTGAGAGATTACATGAAGAAAATTTAAAATTAAGGAATGAAATAGAGTATTTAAAAGGTAAGAAAAAACGGGGTTCAGCGGTTGAGGAAAAATCCGATGAGAACAAGGATCGTTCATCG
>CAYSNA010000733.1:0-2232 GCA_964432185.1 uncultured Cytophagia bacterium | reverse complement strand
GGGCACACAGAGCAACTGAGATTCTGCAACAACGAGCGTGGTATCACCAAACTGATTGCGGATATTCCAATTGGAGGGCTTGTATTGGCTTCCTTGTGAATCGATACGATAGACGCTGTAATAGAGAGACGAGTCGACAATGCCTTCCCTGTTTTTGTTTACGGGCAAGCAAAAATATTCCGGTTTGAATACAATGACTTTTTCTTTTTGTTTGAGTCTTTTGTCGAACTGGTCTTCGAGTGTGACAGTGATCTGCTTCTGTTCGCCGCGTACTGGATAACATTTGTAATGATTCGCTTTAGGTTTTTGACTGCCCGGTTCAATTTTTTCAGTCGGCACCAAAAGATAAATGGGTGTATCAAGTGTCCATTGATGTTTGCCAAATTGATCAGAAAAAGTAACAGCGTGAATTTGTGGAGGAGTGGGCGTTGCCATCCTATACCAGGTATAATGAATGTGCGGCTGTTGGATCGGTTCACGATTCTTTTTTGTAGGATTGGCGAAATAATCGATGCCAAGCAGCGTGACATCAACTGGCCGCTTGTCCAACTGATCCTGCACTGTCACTGTGATCGGACGTGGTAGTGCGGGACTCGTAACACGATACACTTTATAGTGATTTTGACAACTCAGCAAGAGAATGCCTGCAAGACAAAATAAAACATTTTTTGTGCGAAACATAATTCCACCCCCTATACGTTCATGTGGCCAACACGAAAAGCTGACCACATGAATCGAGTATGGTTCAGGTTAATTCAATACAGTTTATTTTAGACTACAAAATCACCATCCACGGTCGCCACAATGACCGATTGAATGTATAAAATACATCATTCTGCGGCTCAACCAGGAACACTCGATCGTGCGTGTACGAGTAAAAGATGTTCACCGAATGCCCCCACCATGGCGGATTATTGGGGCCGTACCATAACGTGCCGAATGCGATCCCCGGGAAAAAGCCATTCACATGACCTTGCAGCACCTGGGAAAAATCGTCGCAGTCAAAAGTTTCGGCGATCCAGACGCGTAAATCGGTATTATCAAATTGGGTCATAAAGTCGTTCAGTTCCCAGATGGTGTATTGGGTATAATTTCTGTCGGACATGTGCAGACAATACCCTCCGTACCCCAGAGCGTTGCGAATGGCATTGACGACGCGAACGCCGCTGATATTTCCCTTCGATCCGTACGGATTTTTCAGGTCGGCGGGCGCTTTATTAAGGTTGAAATCGAACACTTCGACTCCTTCCGAGAGATATGGCGCCGTTGTCGGTTCGTCATAGTCGCGGAAAACCAGGGTGATATCATCCTGGCTCAGGGAGCTGGCATATTCTTCCATGCTGAGCACGTCGGAAACGTGCTCAATTAATTCATCTTTTTGCGTAAACATGATGAACCCCCGTTAAATTAAATGTGATAGGATTTATCGAGCACAACTTTCCCGGCCGGTTGAAAATGTGCCCACGATATGGACATGACGAAGAAAAGCATTTCCCACTATTTTTTAATCGACTCTACACTGCGAACTCTTTAATCGGATACAATATAATTCAACTGGATGTTTGGCATGTCTGAAGACATGCACTGATCGTTTATAAAAATGTTAGCGTTTAATGGAATGATTTATTGACGAGGATATCGAGGGGACCAAAAAAGGTGGCCGATATTCAACCGGCCACAACGACTATTTATTCAACAAGAATAGCTTCATCGGGGCAATTTTCTGCTGCTTCTCTGGCATCATCTTCCATGCCGGCAGGAACAACTTCATTAATAGCGACGGCTTTTCCATCATCGTTTAGCTCAAAAAGTGCCGGAAAATCGCCTTCACAAAGGCTACAACCTGAACAAAGCTCGGCATTTACACTTACTTTCATTTTTCACTCCTTTTATAGATTAATAGTAATAATTAAGAAAAGTCCAATATCGTCATGATAAACCAACTTCAATAAAGGGTGATGGCCTCTGCGGGACAACTATCAGCAAGTTCCCTTACTTGGATTTGAAGGTCCGACAGGTCATCGGCAATATCAGATTTAATCACGATTGCGATGGTATCAGACATTTCGAAAACATCAGGGCAACTGACAGCGCACAAATTGCAACCAGTGCACTCATCTGCTTCAATTTGAACCTTCATAAAAAATCACTCGAGCGACAATTTAGGGATTATTTGTCATTATGAACGGACAAAGTTACAAAAGCCACGCGAATAGTACAAGAAATTTTATG
>CAYSNA010000732.1:0-2234 GCA_964432185.1 uncultured Cytophagia bacterium | reverse complement strand
GGTAAGAAAAAGAGTGATAAAAATCTATAGCTTTTTCAGGCGAATATTTTTGACAGCGCCGGTCCACCTGATACCGGTCAGATACCCGCCACGATGCAGGACAATCGAGCTGTCCTGCACCTCAATTTTTCCGGTTTTGTTAAACGGGATTTTTCGCCAGCCGCGCACAGAGACACCGTCGAATAAATTGACCGGGGTGTGAATAGCGGTCTCACCTCTTTGCGCCGGCGGCGGCGAACAGGTCATCAACATAAACACAATTAGGCTTGCTAACCACAGCGTGATGCGAGAGCGCAGCAAATAAAAATTTATGCGACGCTCACTCACTGGCCGACATAACGATACGGCAAATATCGCGGTTCCCACATTCTCGCCTTTATGATAGTCCGCAGCGATTCATCGCTCTCCGAAATGCCCAAACCCAACTCTCGCGCTTCAACGGCAACGGCGAGGGCGACCTCCAGCGTCACATCGCGAATAAACTCAATGGACGGCAGCGTTTGTTTGGATATTAATTCCCCGGATGTGACGTAACGGCTGAGCGCCAGTGATCCGGCCATAAACATCGAATCGGTGACCTCCGGTGTTTGCGAGACCAGCGCGCCCAGACCGACGCCCGGAAAGATGAACAGGTTGTTGCATTGTGAAATGATCTGTTTGGTGCCGTTGACATCGACCGGTTCAAACGGACTACCGGTGGCCAGGAGACATTTCCCGTTGGTGATCTCGAGAGCAAACTGCGGACGACACTCGGCTTTGGCGGTTGGATTTGACAGCGGCAAAATCACCGGCAACTCTGTGTTTTGCGCCAGCGCTCTGATGACGTCTTCTTTAAAGGCGTTCGATTGCCCGGTTACGCCAATGAGCACGGACGCTTTGGTGTTTTTCAAAACATCCAGTAAACCGATTTTATTTGGATCGCTTAGCTTCCAGTGCGCCACAACATCCCGTGATTTGAGAAACGGCTGCTGCTCATCGCTCACCGGCATGCCTTCCACTAACAGCCCATTTATATCGATGCCAAAATGAGCTCATGCGCTTCCTGATCGCTGAGACCTTCAGCCTTGAGCGCAGTGACAATTTGCCGCGCAATACCGAGTCCGGCTTGACCCTGGCCGAACATGACAAATTGCTGATCGCGCAGTTTCTCGCCTTTTATTTTCATGGCGTTCAACAGGACGGCTGTCGCCACGGCGCCGGTGCCCTGAATATCATCGTTAAACGAGAGCACATTTTTTCTGTTCTTTTCCAGAATCCGAAAAGCATTGTTTTTGCCGATGTCCTCCCACTGCAGCAGGGCGTGCGGAAATTTGCGTTTGACGCCGCTTACAAAGGATTTTATAAAGTCATCATATGCATCGCCGGTCAATCGTTTTTCGCGAATGCCGATATAGAGCGGATCATTCAACAGTTCTTCATTATTGGTCCCCACATCCAGCATAACCGGCAAACACTCGGAGGGGTGCAGTCCGGCGGCAGTGATGTACAAACTGATTTTACCGATCGGAATACCCATACCACCGGCGCCGAGATCGCCCAGACCAAGTATGCGCTCGCCATCTGTTGCGACGAGCAGAGAAATATTAGTAAATGCCGTATTCGATAAAACGCGGTCAATCTGATTTATATTCTTTGGCGAAATATAAACGCCGCGCGGCCGCCGGAAAATATGGCTGTATTGCTGGCAGGCTTGTCCAACCGTCGGCGTATAGACAATCGGCAGCATTTCCGTCAAGTGATTCAGCACCAGGGCATAGTGCAGCGTTTCGTTGCGATCCTGCAGTGACATGAGATAAATATACTTTTCCAGCGCGCTTTCCTTGCTGCAAAAGCTTTCATAGGTTTTCTGTTTTTGCAGTTCCAGCGTGGACGGGGCAATT
The DNA here is from genome assembly GCA_964432185.1 of uncultured Cytophagia bacterium. GTDB lineage: Bacteria > Zhuqueibacterota > Zhuqueibacteria > Residuimicrobiales > Krinioviventaceae > Kriniovivens. The sequence goes on along the minus strand of CAYSNA010000732.1, from coordinate 354 downwards.
GGATAAATGCCGTTCAATTCCAGTTCGTCGCGCTCCTGCGCCGTGAATGCCGTACCCTTGTTGTACACCGGATTTTCTGCCAATGCCAATCCTTTAACAGGTACCGGAACAAAAGCTTCTCCGGTTTTGGGATCGGTTTCCGTTTTAAAGGTGAACATGGTTGCTCTCCCTTGTTTATGAGGACTGATATTTGTTGAACATGATAATCATTATTGAAAGATAGTTATTTTTGTTAAATGAACCTAATGGTGTCTCTTCCATGAGATTCTAAAATTAGAGAAATTCGTGTAAATTGTCGTTCGGTTTTGCTATTTTAGGTTATAATCCGGGACATTTATAAAAAGGGAAAAACCA
>CAYSNA010000731.1:0-2244 GCA_964432185.1 uncultured Cytophagia bacterium | reverse complement strand
GCTGATGTTGAAAAACCGCTTTCCTTTGCGCAGCAGCGTATGTGGTTTCTCGATCAACTGGAACCGAAAAATCCGCAATACAATATCCCGGATGCCGTTCGGATCAGAGGCGACTTGGACATCACTATTTTGACCGAGTGTTTGCAAAAAGTTGTGGATCGTCACGAAGTGCTGCGAACGGCTTTTGCAACCGTTAATGGAAAAGCGCGATTAAGCGTACTCGATTCGCTGGTTGTTACAATTCCGATAATTGATATTTCCGCGATGAAGGAAAACGAGCGTGAAAGCAGAGCACGGGAGATCATTTTAGAAAATGCCAGAACCGGTTTTGACCTGAGTGTTGCGCCATTGTTCAGGCTAAAACTCATCAAGGTGAAAGAAAACGAACATATTTTTGCCTCCACCATGCATCACAGTATTTCGGATGGCTGGTCATTCGGCGTTTTGGTGCGCGAAGTGGGAAGGCTTTATGATCGCCTCAGCCGCGGCGATAACACACCGTTACCGCCAATGGATTTTCAGTACTCCGATTTTGCCTACTGGCAACGAACCTGGCTGCAAGGCGAGACACTCCAAAGCGAGATTAACTACTGGAAAAATCAACTTGGTGACGGCGCCGAGGTCCTTGAACTGTCGACGGACCGAAAACGGCCGTCCTTTCAAACAACGAATGGCGCGCACATCGAGTTTTCACTGTCCGAGGATCTGACGTCCGGCATTAACGATTTGACGGCGCGCGAAAATGTCACGCTGTTTATGACGTTGCTGGCCGCTTTTCAAACGCTTTTGCATCGTTACTCCCATCAGGATGCGATTGCGGTTGGCTCCCCGATTGCCAATCGCAATCAAACAGAAATAGAAAGTCTCATCGGCTTTTTTGTCAATACACTGGTGTTGAAAACCGATCTCTCCGGAAACCCGACATTTCGTGAGCTGCTGCAGCGCGTCAAAGAGATCACGCTTGGCGCCTATGCGCACCAGGATGTGCCGTTTGAGAAACTCGTCGATGCCATTCAACCGCACCGGGATACCAGCCACACACCGCTGTTTCAAGTGATGTTTCTGCTGCAAAACATGCCGTCACAGGAAATGAAACTGCACGGCCTGACCTTTGAACAGATCACTATTGAGACGCATACGTCGAATTTTGATGTGACGCTCGCCATGGAGGAACATGACGGCCGGCTCTTTGGCGGATTCGAATATAATACCGATCTGTTCGATGCGACGACGATTCAACGCTTAAGCCGGCATTTCGAGTTGTTGCTGCAGGCGATTGTTGCACATCCGGATAGATCCATTGCGGAGCTGCCGCTTTTACCTGTCGATGAAGAAAAGATGCTCGCCAAATGGAACGACACGACGGTTGAATTTGAAACACTGCCGATCCATCAGATGATCGAGAAGCAGGTCGCAAGAACGCCAAACGCCATTGCTGTGAAATCCGGCGACAAACAACTGACCTATGCCGAATTGAATGCGCGCGCCAATCAACTGGCGAATTTTCTCGTCAAGCAGAATATAAAGCCGGATGATCTCGTCGGCATTTGTATTGACCGCTCGCTGGAGATGATCATCGGATTGCTCGGCATTCTAAAAAGCGGCGCCGGCTATCTGCCGCTCGATCCGAATTATCCGACGGAACGCATCGACTTTATGCTGGATGATGCGAAGGTGGCGTTTTTGCTGACCGAAGAAAAACTCGCATCAGCCTTGCCCGGCGAAAAGGTGCGGCTTGTCTCTCTGGATAGCGACTGGAGCACTATCGCAAAACAATCCGCCGACAATCCGTTTGTTCCGGTTGATATGACAAATCTCGCTTACGTGATTTATACCTCTGGCTCCACCGGGCAACCGAAAGGCGTGCTGGTGACGCATGAGGGCGTGGTCAATCATAACAATGTTATTCGTTTTGATTTTCATCTCACGCCAAATGATAAAGAACTGCAGTTCTTTTCGCTGAATTTTGACGGCGCGGTGGAGGAGATTTTCCCGACGCTGATGAGCGGCGCGAGACTTGTTTTGCGGCCTGCCGGTGTTGTCATGTCTGTTGATGAATATCTCGACATGATCGTAAGCGAAGAAATCACTATTCTTGATATACCGACGGCGTACTGGCACGAGTTGGCGTACGAGCTCGATTCTTACGAAAAGGAACTGCCGGTTTCGGCTCGGCTCGCCATTACCGGCGGCGAAGCGGCGTCTCCGGAGCGGTATGCGCAGTGGAAAAAACGCGTGCCGGAT
>CAYSNA010000730.1:0-2244 GCA_964432185.1 uncultured Cytophagia bacterium | reverse complement strand
TTGACGTGCCACATCATTTTTGATTTAACGCAAAGCTCGCGGAGCACGCGGAGGATCGCAGAGAAAAACGACAAACTTGAGTTGATATTACTATCCATTTTGAAATGAAACGACAGCTTAAAGAGTCATAATCCTGATATTAATGAGACTATTAATTTTGAACAATCAATAGTCAATCTTGTTTTTGGGGGCAAGATAATGAGAACTGACTTTTTTTCCTCTGCGAAATCTCTGCGTGCCCGGCGGTTCAAAAATTTTCAAGTGCAGGATCAATTATTGTATTGGAAACGCTCTACCGCACAAGCTGCATTTTGCGCGTCGCTTCAAAATCTCCCGCCCGCAGGCGGCAAAAATAGATGCCGCTGGGCCAGGATTCTGCTTGAACCGTCATTGAATACAATCCGGCATTCTGGTATTCATCGACGAGCACATCGCGGCGGCGCGCCAGTGTGTCGTAAATGACCACGGACACGTGCTCGGCTGTCGGCAAGGAATAGGAAATGGTCGTCTGCGGATTGAACGGATTGGGATAATTCTGGTTCAACTGAAAGTCGTGCGGCAGGGAAGAACCTTTGTCATTTTGCCGAACATCGCTCGCCGCATCCAATAAACTGTCGACAACCGATTTCGTCAACCGCGGATACACCAGTTTGATTTTGTACCATCCCCATTTTGTTTTGATGATGGCAAATTGGCCATCCGGGCTGATATGCCCCTCCGGTTGATCCGAGCTGCTCACTTTATCCTTGTAGCCAATATAATGATGCGCAAACCGCCGCGGCATTTCCGACTCGCCGTCAAACAGCGCCATTTCGTAACACTCGCCAAATCGCGCTTCCCAGTTGGGCAACTGATCCGGATAAAGTCCCGGACCATGCTGGCACAAAATGCCAGTGGAGCCGTCAAATCGATTTAACGAATGCTGGCCGCCGCTGCCAAGGGTGGTTGATGGCCACTGGTCCATGGTAAATCGCACAAACGTTTTGGGATCGTCCGGATCCCAGGCGTGAAAATAACCGCCGTTGGTTTTTGAGCTGTAGCCGCGACCGCTGTAAAAACTGGCATCCGCCGAGTTGTAACGGATAAAAATGCCGGGGTACAGTTTGTTGTCGTGTTTGTAAAAAGTCGGGTCCATATGCGGCGTGCGGCGATACAGTTCCTGCACGGTGCCACCGTTGGCGTTGAGTAAAAAGGTACCGCCGCGTCCGTCATCGACGGCCACAATGTGATCCGCAAAACAGCAGGCGTAATCAATATCGCCCAGATTAAATGTCGGGAACGGCTGTGATGGATCGAGAAATACGCGCTGGCCATCCTGCAGTCGCACGACTTTTTTCTCAATCACATTATAGACAAAATTGTTTTCGCCTTTATTGCCCATCAGCATATCGCCATTCGGCGCTACATCGTTGCCATCGCCGCCGGCAAGATCATAATGTGTCATGGTGAACGAGGTCGCGTCAAATTCCTCGTACAGTGACTTTTCCAGCGTGTTGACATTCACCGTATACATTTTATTTTTATCCACATAAAACAGCAGCTCGGGCTCATGCGGCATCCATCGAAAGGCTGTGCGCGTTGTGCCGCCGTTCCAGCTCGGCAAGCCTTCAATGGTGATTGTTCGGAGCTGCGCCGCGGTTTTGCCGTCAAATAACACCAGTTGTCGCGTGGATGAGGATGCCGGCCCTTCAAGAAAAAATAAACTCGTATCGGCGTTCCAGGCTTTGCGCTCCGAGTTCATGATCGTGGCGCCGCCGGCATAAATAAACGTCCATTCGCGGCCAAAGTTGGGATCAATAAACGTCTCGCCCAAATTTTTGGCGCGTACGGCATTAAACTCGTTTTCCGGCACCGGATCGATATACATGTTGGTGTAGGCGCGTTGAATGTATGTGATGACGTCGTTGTCGGCGTGCAGCGACGACAAATAATCCAGTTCCGGATATTGAGCAAAGAGGGGAGAGAGCGTCGTCAGCATTATCGATAAACATAAAAATGTTACGAGTTTCATGGTTTTGTCCTCAATTGTTTCCACATTATTTAATCGAAATATCGCGCCAAGCCGCCAGGGCGCAAAGAAATTTAGAATATTTCATAATCATTCAATGCCATCTTGCGAAAATTATTTCTTTGCGGCTCCGCGACTTTGCGCGATATTTTTTTCTTGGCGTGGTATTCACTCGTGTAATAGTTGCATATCCGGCTCGCCGTGCAGGTATCCGATCGATATCAAAAAATCATCCA
>CAYSNA010000729.1:0-2246 GCA_964432185.1 uncultured Cytophagia bacterium | reverse complement strand
TGCGAAATACGCGAGGAGAATTGTCCCATTGAATTCGCGGCATTCAATTTCGACTTTGGCACCAAATCCGGAATAGAGGCACTGATGGCGGGACCAAAATAGGCGCGGAGCGCCGCATTGATGATCGTCACGCCAAAAAGGACAATAATCAGCAGCCGGGTATTATCCGGACGAATAAAAAACAACACAGCAAAAGCAATCATAACAATACCGTTGAGAAAATCGGTAAGCACAATGATGAGTTTGCGTGAAGCACGATCCGCGAGTGTTCCTGCAAATGGCCCAAGCAGCAAACTGACAATACCGCCGGTCATTAAAAGTGATCCCATTAGCGCCGGGGCGTCTAACTCATAGGTTATCCAGAGCATGAGCGCCCTGGAAAAAAACTGGTCGCCAAATTTGCTAACAAACTGGCCCTGCCACAGCAGAAAGTAGTTTTTATTAAAAAGCGTGGATGTCTTTTTCATTATGTCCCTTTGGGATTTGGATATAGAGCAGCTCGATTGCTTATGCTTATTCGCGCTGTGCTATAGCGTGTTCAGTACCATGTGATGCAACCTTTAAGACCATCTGCAAATTGCGGGTAATTCCATCGACCAAGTCGTTATTGGGAATTTTCCAATCGAGCCCGGGCATAATTGTTAAAATCGTCTCATTCTCCCACATTTGATAATGCAGTGCAAGATAGGTGACATACGGTAGCTTTGCACCGGGGCGTCCAACAAGTGGCGCTTCCTCATAGATGGTCGGATGCGAAATGACGACATCATGCCGGCTTGGCTTAAAATAATCAGCGGCGCGCAGCAGGTACTTACAAATCAAAAAAACACCGATATTTTTGATCTTTTGCAACGGGTGTCGAGTGGCGCGAAACAATGAAAATGCCATAGCAATGGACAACGCGGCACGTCTCTCACGACATTCCTGGCGTTGCGATGATACAGCCTCCATCAAGAGTTTACTGGCGTGGTCCGGATCACTTGCGTCCGTTTTCACATAACTACAAAAAGCGGCGACCGCTGGTGTGGAGACGATAGCCATCTCCAAATCCATATATCGAGATTTTGTCAGGGCTAAAAACTGGTGTATAACCGGCGGCGTCTTAACCAGCGCATCAACAGTCATGTGTAACGCAACGACAAATGCCGCAACCGAATCAGTACCACAATCGTGAAATACCCTTCTGCCAAGATCGGGGATAACAAATGTAGCCGGTTGTTCATCTTTAAATTTTAAATACAGTTTACGCGCATGTTCCGTTATTTGCGGCGCAATACTCCACCTGTATTTTGCAAAATCGAGCTGTTCCTGGGATTGGTCGAAATCCAAACTGATGTGTTCAGCGCGTTTCTGAATTTCCATGGCACTTCGCATCATCGTATTGCCATCAACATATGTACTAAAATTACAGAGAACGGATGCTTTGGCGTTGGCAAAAACGACGAGCTGGAGACTGGACCAAGACCATCGATTTTCCGGATTTTCAATATGAGTCATCCGCATCGCATCGGCATAATCCTGAGGCTCCGCATCCAAATCCAGACACAGGGTAAGAAAACAATGACGAAGCTGTTCAATATTTTTTCTGTTCACCTTGTCTTTTTGAATGCACTTAAAAACCTTGAGCTGCTCCTGATGCGGCATTGATGTTAAAAGACCGACAACGGGAGCGTTCTCCGCATGTTCTTGCGCATCCTGTGCTATCGCTCTTAGTGTATTCATTAACGATGAAGGGCTCAGCGTGTTAGAAAAATCAACTTTAACAACATATATCTGATTCTGGACAACAACTGACATTTGATCCGTGCGACTGCTTTTGAACAGACGAGCGTTTTTTTTATTAATTGTTAACGTCGTTGCGAACAAGTTGAAGTATTGACTCATTTCCAAAACGGCGTCGTTATAGGTGTCAGGCGGCAACTCACCGGACCGTATATCGTGATAAAAACGTTGCGCAGCCAAAACAAGCGTGACAGCGCGAACAAATGGATCAAGGTGGCTGGGATCATCCTTTAACGGAATTGATGCAGACAGGACGGGAGCATGCAATAACGCCCCGCGAACATCAACCTTTTTAAGGAGCGTATTCAGGTTTGACGGCAACTTTTTATACCAGGACCTGAATCCCGTAAAAGTCGCAAGCGTCCATAATAAGAATTCGCTATACCGCGTGCGTCGAATATGCAACGAGCGGAAAACATTCTCAGCCGTCAGATCCAAGACGGGAATCTGTGGCGGTTGTTCAT
>CAYSNA010000728.1:0-2247 GCA_964432185.1 uncultured Cytophagia bacterium | reverse complement strand
AGTTGCATATCCGGCTCGCCGTGCAGGTATCCGATCGATATCAAAAAATCATCCATCTCCACAATGGTCTGGGCATAAACGTCAAATCCGCCTTTTCTGAGATTGAAAAAACCGTGCCCCTGGCCCTCATATAGTTTCAAGTCACAGCGACTCCCGACGGCGTGCATTTTTTCCCGATACTCTTCTGCCGTGCTCACCGGAATATTTTTGTCTTTTGTACCGAGGAACACGATGGTCGGCGGTGTCCCGGACTTTATATTGTGCATCGGTGAAATCTCGGTGTAACGTTCGCCAAAAAGATCGTAGCGGTAGCCATCCGGACCGTTATCAAAAACCGGATTAAACAGCACCAGCGCATTTGGTTTTGAAGAGATGGCTAAATTGTCGTCGCCGTGCTCCAAATCCGGGACCGTGGCGCACGCGGCGGCGAGATGACCGCCGGCCGAACCGCCTCCCGCGGCAATTCGATTTGCATCGATGCCGAGCTGGTCGGCATGCTGCCGCACCCAACGGATCGCGGACTTGGCATCGGCGAGACACTCAAACGGCGTCACGCCGTGTCGCTCCATAACGCGGTAATCCGCCTGCATCGCCACCACACCGCGTTGCGCGAGGTAGCGGCAATGCGCATCAAATTGCGATGATGTACCGTTGCGCCAGCCGCCGCCGTGAAAAAAAACAATGGCCGGTGTCGAGTCTGTTGTTTTATGATTTTCCGGCTCGTAAATATAAATGTAGAGATGTAATCCATCAATCGTTTTAAAAATATCACGTTTGGCGTCCGGTTTGTCCAGTGGTTCGTTGATGTTATTTTCGGCAGCGATCAAAAAGTGTGAAACGAGCAGAAAAAAGAATATCGGATGCCGCATGAACGATGTAATTGTTATCATCATTTAATATCCTGTTGATTTCATCTCGTGCACCGGCCACCAGGAGGGATCGTCAGTGATGCGGATGCGCGATAATTTGGTTTGTTTTTGTCCGGCTTTTATTTTTAAACGATGCTGCCCTTTTTCCAGATAAAAGAGCTCCGGGGTGCCGGCGTGAATGTTTCCGGCCGTCGACCACGACCAGGTGTTGAACAATCCGAAAACGCGCCACGGGACTTTTTTCTCATCCATATAAATTGTGAACTCGGTTTTGTTCCCATCATCGAGAATCGACTGTCCCCAAAGTGCGTAATACCCGTCACGCGGCACATTAAAAGTCCAGGTGATGGTTGAGTTTGAATCCGATTGCGCTGTCGCGACGTGTTCGCCAAGCTGATTATCCCATTGCAGAATCATGTTTTGACGTTCGCCGTTCACAGCCGCAAGATCGATAAAAACCGGGATAAACCAGCTCGGTTGCGCGCTGACCACAGGCGTCGGTTCTGATTCATTGCCGGCGCGATCCACCGCCGTGATTTTGTAAAAATATTTCGTGTTGAGCTGCAAGCCCCAATCGATAAAAATATGTTCAACAGGAGAGCCGAGGCGAGAATGTTGATCACATGCAAAATTCCCCTTCGACGATCCATAAATATTATAGTAAGACACATCCGCGTCAGGCGATTTCTGCCATGTCAGTTTGATGTTGTTGTTTCCGGCGGCCACTGCGCTGAGCTGCGTTGGCGCGTGCGGCGGCGTTTCATCAACCTGCATTTTTCCATGCGGGGTGAAGGCGAGATCGTTGGTTAAAATCAGCTTGTCGATTTTTTCGATGCCGGTTCCGGCTGTAATACATATATTGTGTTTGCCTTTTTCAAGATAGGAGGTGAAACGCGTTCGTTGCCAGGTCCAAACATTATCGATACCGGCGATGTCGTCCCAGGATTCGCCATTGAGATCCACCTGAAGGTTGCCTTTTCCGAGCGTGCGCAGCCAGAGCACAACGTCCCCTTCAATGGGAAGCACCGGCTGGAAACATACCTGCCCACCGGGATTATTGTCGCGCGAGCCAATGACAAAACCATTGGAAGCGTCGCGCATATCAATTTCCTCCTGCATTGGCAATGTCGGTTGGCCGTCTTCCGCCTCGATAACCAGGCGCATGGGGCCGGACCAGTTTGAGTTGCCACGTTCAAAAACTTGAGTTGAAGGCCGGCTTTCCAGTCCGCTGTGTTCGACAGCTGTGATGACATAATAGGTTTCGCCGTTAGAGCGCGGACCGGACCAGCGAGTCTCGGTGATCGGTTCATCGGTCATGCGCTCATAATTCAAACCACTGCGAGATGTTTTATAAACGAGATAGCCCATGATTTCGCGA
>CAYSNA010000727.1:0-2251 GCA_964432185.1 uncultured Cytophagia bacterium | reverse complement strand
ACGCCGGGATCGACCCGCTTTGGGCGTGCCGATGATAAGGTCATCCTGCCCGGAGTATCGATACAGCAGGACCTTATACGCCGCCATCAGGATCGTCGGCACCGAAGTACGATAGGTCTTGGCCATCTCATGCAACGCCTCGGTCTGCTCCACGGATAACCGGGTTGATTCCGCCTTGCCGACAAAAGTTTGCCGCATTGGTCTTTTCTTATCGGTTCGCAATTGCAGCACGGGCAGATCGCCGGAGAGCGAATTTTTCCAAAAGCGTTCCAGATTTTTGCCCTCGTCGCCGGCGAGCAAAACATTCTGGTCATTGATGTAATCCATATAGCTCGTTCGCAAAGGCGACAGTTTGGGAAGGCTGTCCTCAAGCAAGGCATCGTAATACAAACCAATATCGTTCATCAACACCGAGAACGACCACAGGTCTGTAATGATGTGGTGGAAATTAAACAGGATGATAGGATGGGCATCCGCTCGTTCGTAAAAGGAAACACGAAACAGCGGACCATGTTGCAGATCAAACGGGGTCAGCGCATCGCGACAAATAAGCTCGTTTATTGCCTGCTCATCCAGACCGTCAACATTCTGCCGCAGCAGTTGAAAATCAAATGAGTCATGAATACGCTGGACAGGTTCGCCATTTTTTGATATAAAAGTCGTGCGTAAGGACGCATGACGATTGATCAGCGCGATCCACGCTTCTTCAAAAACTTTTATATCAATGTCCTGGCGCACCTGAACAGCGCGATAGACATTATAAGCAATATTCTCCGGGGACAATAGCTGCAAAAACCACATTGATTTTTGTGCCGGTGATAAAGGCGCCTCTTCCACGACAGAGCCGTAGAGCGACCTATCAGACTTTTGCAGTATCGTCCTTGGAGACTCCACCTGAAACGTGGTAGTCACCTCTGCTCCCAATGCGTCCTCCATTTCGATTTTTACTGAAACGATCGCGTTGCGCCATAATTTGGTTGCGTTGCCGTACTGCTCTAACCTGTGCATTTTGGACAGTCAAACTATCCTTTTTGCTGTTGCTCAAGAACTTTGCTTGGGAGGCAATAGTTGGGTATTGAAAAAGTTCTACAACAGAAAACTTTGTATGAAGAGATTCTTCCAGGTTGGCGTGTAATTTGACCATCATGAGAGAATGGCCGCCAATCTCAAAGAAATTATCGTGAATACTAATTTGCTTCATGTCCAGCACTTTTCGCCACGCTTCAGCGATCGTCCGTTCGATATCGTTTTTCGGTTTGATAATATCATTATCATTACGATTCATGTGTTGTTTTATAAATGGATCGGGAAAGGCCGGTCTGTCAATTTTTTTGTTTTGCGTCAATGGAAATTTCTCCATACGCATAAACGCTGACGGCACCATATAGGGCGGCAGCTTCTTTTTCATAAAACGTGACAGCGCGTCAAACGAAATATCCTTACCATTTTCGGATATATAGTAGGCGGCCAGGCGTGTCTCACCGGTTTTCACTCGCCGCGCCAACACCACGGCGCTTTGCACTTCGGGATATTCGAGAATGGTATTTTCGATTTCGCCGAGTTCGACACGCAAACCGCGAATTTTCACTTGATGGTCAATTCGACCGAGAAATTCAATTTTGCCATTGGTCAGATAGCGAACCAGATCGCCGGAACGATAAACGCGTTCACCCGGCGCATCGGCCCATGGATTGGGGATAAATTTGGACGCGGTCAAATCCGGCCGGTCAAAATAGCCGCGCGCCACGCCAATCCCGCCAATGAGCAGTTCACCAGGCACACCGATGGGCACGGGATTCATATCCGCATCGACAATATACACATGCAGATTGTCGATGGGAGTGCCAATCGGAATATTGTCCGAGACAATGCTGTCATCCACAATATCAGCGGTTGTACACACGGTTGATTCCGTCGGGCCGTACGCATTTATGAATCGGCGTGACTTGCCCCAGCGATTGACCGTGTTTTTTGTGCAGGCTTCGCCGGCTGAAATAATCGTTTGTAAATCTGGCAATTCCGCTTCCGGCAAAACCGCCAAAATTGAAGGCGGCAGCGTCACCGTGGTGATCTCGTTCGATTTTAAGGCATTCAGCAAACCGCTCTGCGACAGCATGGTTTCCCGGCTGATCATGAACAGCGTGGCGCCGGAAATAAGCGCCATAAAAATCTCCGAAACCGAGGCGTCAAAACTGAACGAGGCATATTGCAACACACGGCTGGTCGGCTGCACATCAAATACTTTGATTTG
>CAYSNA010000726.1:0-2253 GCA_964432185.1 uncultured Cytophagia bacterium | reverse complement strand
GGTATCGCGAATGAACGACATCGTGTCGTCATACGCGGCCATCAAATCGTTATCAACCTCCCGAACCGCTTCTTCAAAACGGTGCAGATAAGCATAGGTTTGATCCTCGCCATCGCCGGGAACAAAAGCGACGTTTATTTCAAAACTGTCAAAATCAATACGCGGGAAATAGGTGTTTTTGATGAAACCGCCGCGGAACAAGCCAATGGAAATAAAAATCAGGGCGATGGGAAGTCCGAGCATGACGTAGCGCCACTCGAGCAGCCATGTGAGCGCCGGGACATATAAATCATCGCGCAGCCAGGTGATGACGCGTTCGGTATATTTCTTCAACCAGCGGGATGGTGTTTGCTCTTTTTTGCGACTCAGCACATGCTCACTGCTGAGATGCGCCGGCAAAATAAAAAACGCCTCGATCAGTGAAAGTCCCAGCGCGACAATGACGATAAAAGCCATTTCGTACATGATTTCCATCTGGGTGCCCTGTAGGTAAAGCAGCGGTAAAAACGCCACAATCGTTGTGGTGACGGATGTAAACACCGCGGGCATCACCTCCATGGTGCCGTCAACGGCGGCGAGCTTGGGATTTTTGCCGTTTTCAAAATGCTGATAAATATTTTCACCAATGACAATGCCGTCATCAACCAGAATACCGATGACGAGAATCATGCCGAATACCGAAATCATATTGATGGTGATACCGGATAAATTGGCGACAATGAACATGGCGAGAAATGAAAAGGGAATGCCCCAGGCGACCCACAGCGACACCCGAAAACTGAGAAAAAGTGTGAGTGAGATGACGACAAGCAGAAAACCGAGAAATCCATTGTTATATAAAATGCTCAGTCGTTCATTCAAGCGGGTGAGAAAACCAAAATTGACTTTTAATTCGGCGGCGGCGTGCGTGGTGTTGAACTCTTTGACATAAGCGTTGATAAAGTTGTTGATGGTCACCAGATCTTCTTCCGGCAATTTGCTGATGCGCAGCGACATGGCCTTTTTACCGTTGCGGTAGGTCGGGTAAAAATCGGTTGGTTCCTTGAGTTTGACCGTGGCCACATCACGAATGCGCAAAAAGCCGCCACGATCATCACCGCGCAAAATAATGGCGCCGATGTCATCCGGATCGGCGCTGCGGGAGCGCAGGCGAATCAGTATTTCTTCTTCTTTGGATTTAATCTGTCCACCGGACACATCGCGATTATTGGTCAAAATGGCGCGGGCAAGATCATCAAAGGTCAAATTATAGCGTAACAAGTTTGCTTCCGTCGCTTCGACGGAAATTTCCGGCGACGGATCGCCGCTCAAGGAAATCTGGCTGATAAAGCCGGAATTGAGAAAATCATCTTCAATTTGATGCGCAAACCGTTTCAGCGCAAACAAATCTTCCGAGCCGGTCAGGCTCAAAAACGCCACGGGAGAGGTGGATCGCTCTTTAAAAATGATCGGTCGTTCCGCGGCGCTGGGAAAAGCGGAAATCCCGTCAACCGCGTTCTTCACTTCCATCAATGTTTCATCGATATCATATTCGCCGGTGGTTTCAATTTGCACAGAAGCGCGATTTTCCGAGGACGTCGAATTGATCTCCTTGATGCCGACAATACTGCGGATGGCCTCTTCAATTCGTGAGGTAACGCCCTCCTCCATTTCAATTGGCGAGGCGCCGGGATAAAAAACCGAAATCGAAATGATGTGGCTCTCGCGCTCCGGAAAATAGGACAACTTTATCGCGCGAAGCGACAGCAGACCGGCAATGACCACAACTGCGATCATGATGTTGGCATAAAATGGGAATTTAACAAACGTTGCGACAAGTTTTTTCATGCGACTCACTATTTTTTAGGTTGATTAAATTGCCGATTAACTGATTATTACGAGGTCGATGCCACCTGTGACACGATGAGTTTTACCAGACGTTTAGCTCGCCCGAAAGTTCGTGCACCGGAGGTTATTTCAAGGCTACAATAACAAAAAAGTTGGAGGCAAATATTTCTTGTTTCATAGGAGAGCTGTTTTTACATTGGGCCACATTCATATAAAAAAACTATGCTGATACCACTTTTATACATCGGACTCTCACAAGCCTTTTTTGCCGCGTTTCTGGTTTTGACCAAAAAGCCGCGTCTGCTCTCGAATATATTCCTTGGCGTTTGGCTGCTGATGATCGTGGCGGAAACCGGCGTTACGCTGTTTCTTGAAACAGTATCGTTTTCCACATCAACGTTGAATATCTCCATTGTGCTGCAGGCG
>CAYSNA010000725.1:0-2253 GCA_964432185.1 uncultured Cytophagia bacterium | reverse complement strand
CGCTGGCAAAATCGGTGCCGCCACATGGTTTGGGCTGCTCGTCGCCGCCGCGGTGAAGCTCGCGGTAGCGTTCACGATGGTCGGAGTGTTTGCAGCATCGTTGCTGATCTGAGGCAAGGGTATCCGGAGACAAAGTGCAACGGAAGACTTCCCAAAGGTAAGACTTAATAATGAGAACGTTCTTTCCATAACAGGCATTCCGGGGGTCGGACCAAGTTAAATATTTGATATTATGAAATAAACGTATACAAATCAGGTGTTTTCTGGCTCTATATCTTACATTTCGCGTCATCATAAAATATTTTTTGAATATTTCCGTAGCCATATTGAAAAACCAATCATGTTTCTTTAAACTGCCACCAGTTATCCAGGAGCTTTTTGTACACCCAGTCGGGGATTTCCAATAACCGGTTGATCTGTTCATGCAAGTCGCTGAGTCCTTTCACCACTGACTGTATGCAGGTTCCATCCCGGATTATTTGCGAGTAGTGGACATTCCGATAGAAGTATCGGATGTTGTTCCATGTCGGTTTTTTTGATTTCATCCCTTGCGGCAAAATAGGCAGCTTCTCGATATTCCCCCTTGCCATATTCATGCGTATCTTTCGTTCGATCAGCGAGACGATCATCAATGCCACAAAATATAGAAAGAGCATGGCCTCGATGCGTTTTTCTTTCTTTATAAAAACAGGGGCCACTTCCAGAACCGTTTTTTGGGTATACATACGTTTTTCAAGAAACGGCTGGCTTTTGTATTTGCTTAATACTTCGCTGGCATTAAGCGCCGTGTTGGTGACCAATGGAAAAATCCCATCGGTTTTCGACGCTTCGGCAAGAGCCTGTTCGTTTAATTCCCACTTGACGCCGTATGTGAATTCCCATTTGTTTTTGTAGACGCTTTTTAACAGAGAAGGCCGGCCGGAAGATATCTTCACTCGAACCTGCTTGCGCTCGGTTACGACCTTGACATTGATGAGACCTTTAACCTCCTTGTAAATACTGTTGACGGCCGTCTTAATCTCTTTTTGGGTCTTTAAATGATACGCATTCAGTTTCGCTGACAGCTCCTCTAATTTTTTAATCGCTTTCTCTATTTTTTCCCGTCTTCTGCCGGCATCCTCTTCCTGCTTCGCGCTGCTGTGAACAAAAATGATTCGAAAGCCTTTTGGCGTCCGTTCGGGTTCATATGTTTTATAGATGTTCAGCTTGCCTTTTTTGCGTGAACTTTCAATGCTAAAAGCCTCTTTCCAGACTACATCGTTTCCTTTCAGATACTTTAAGAACCGTTTGACTTCCATGCGACCCTTCGGGACGATAGTGATAAATCGGCCGCCATTTTGGGCAATATGGTTCAAATTCTTAAGGCTGCACAGCTTGCAATCAGCTACGTAAATAAAATCCTCTTTTTCTAACAGCGCACGCAGCCCGTTCCAGTTGGGTATATGGGTAAGATCATCATTTGTATTGCCGTCAAATAGCTTATAGCTCAGCGGCACATGGCCGTCTGCGGTGATATTCAAACCAAATACGATCTGCTTGCAGTCAGGCCGAAAATCCTTGTTGTGGCCATACTTGAGCTTGACCGCTTCCGGATCGGGAGTATCGTATTTGCCGATGAACGTCACCGTGGTGCTGTCATTATGAATGATATTCGTCAGCAATTTATGAACCGCAATCGCGCTACCGGAGATCTCGGTCATCAGCGAATGGCGGTCTGAATGAAAAAGCGCTGAAAGAGCCCTGGCGAGCCGATCATCATTAAAAAGGCTTGCCGATGCCGGATCACCGGCAAGACCATCAGAATACTTGGACAGCCATTCTTGAACCTTGTAAAGCGGCTTATTGTCGCATATAATATTAGCCGTTAATATGCATAGGCTTTCAGCATGATCGGCCAGGCAATCGGGTGTCGCCGGCACATATCTTTTAAATAAATTGAAAAGATCCAGTTCATCCATGAAATGCTTGACCAGCGGCAATACATCGACTTGGCTGAAACGAGTCTCAAATTGCTCCATAGCGCCTCCTGTTTAACGATTTAAAGGCGTTATAGAACAAATCATAATGAAAGTCTAGATTTTTTTATTTATTGTTATATTAATAAGTTATTAGCATGATTGGCAATAATCACATAAATTCTATAATTTGATTCCCTCATGTGCGAAATGTAAGTTATAGCTTACATTTCGTATCATCAGAAAATATTTTTTGAATATTTCCGTAGCCATATTGAAAAACCAATCATGTTTCTTT
>CAYSNA010000724.1:0-2256 GCA_964432185.1 uncultured Cytophagia bacterium | reverse complement strand
TCCCAGCTCAATCGTTTGCATTTTTCGCCGCTCAAAGAGGAAAAGGAAATACAGGAGTTGACAGGATTGGTTGGCGGTCAGCCTTATCTTTTGCGACAGGCGTTTTATACCTTGATGAATCGTCACTATACATTAGCAGACATGCATGATGAAGCGTTGACGGAAAACGGCCCGTTCCGTGACCATCTTCGCAGAATACTCTGGTGTTTGCAGCAAAATGAAGCCCTGAAAAAGAGTCTGCGGCAGATCATTCGCCGGGGACAATGTGAGGATGAAATGCATTTTCAAACACTGCTGGCGACCGGATTGATCAAGGGGGAGACGCGTACAAATGTCAATTTGAGCTGCAGGCTGTACGACGAATTTTTCAGGAGGCATTTGTGATGAACTCGACACATCAGCAGGACTTTTTTGTCGCCGGCGGCACGCTGTCGCCGGATGCCCCGAGTTATATTGAACGCGGCGCGGATGGTGAATTATTTGATCGTATCGAAAAAGGTGATTATTGCTATATCCTCACACCTCGGCAAATGGGCAAGTCCAGCCTGGTGGCGCGAACGGCAAAACGGTTAAAGGAAAAGGGTGTCAACACCTCCTATATTGATTTGACCAAGATTGGCGCGCAAAAAGACAAAAATTCAGAACAAACCTGGTACCTGGGGATTGCCAATTGTATAAATCGTGATCTGGGATTAGCCATAGAGTTGAAGGAGTGGTGGAATTAAAAAAGTTATTTGGGGCCCTTGCAGATTCTGATGGAGTTTATCGAAGACGTGGTGCTGGAAAAAACCGTCGGCCGGGTGGTGATCTTTGTGGATGAAATCGACAGCACTATCGCGCTGCCTTTCAGCGATGATTTTTTTGCCGCCATCCGCTCCTGCTATAACGAACGGGCGCTCAAATCCGCTTATGAGCGAATCACCTTTGTGTTGATCGGCTGCGCAAGCCCTTCCGATCTGATTAAAGATAATTCAAGGACTCCTTTTAATATTGGTCACAGCATCGTTCTCGCTGATTTTGATGTAAAGGACGCCAAGCCACTAGCCGCAGGTTTGGCCAAAGATCAAGAACTCGGAGAGGTTTTATTGCAACGGATATTGGACTGGACCGACGGGCATCCGTATTTGACGCAAAAACTGTGTCGTCTGGTGGCGGAGGAAAAGCCGGAAAATCGGCATGTGGAAAAAATAGATCAATTGGCGGAAGAACACTTTATCAAGGCCAAAGCGCATCAATCGGAATATAATTTGAAACTCATTCGCGACCGCTTGGTCAGCCGCAACTGGTTTATGGTACAAATTTTAAAGATATACCGGCACGTTTATTTGGGAAAGGCGGTTGCCGACAATGCCATTTCGCCGCTGTTTAACGCGCTCAAGCTGTCGGGATTGGTCAAAGTGGACGAAAGCGGACATCTCGTCGTGCGCAACCGGATTTACCGCCGGGTGTTCACGGATTTGTGGGTTCAGAGGGAGATCAAACCGGTTTATCAAAAGCTCATTTTTCGTTCGATGCCTGCTGTCGCGGTGGTTTTGGTGTCGCTGTTTTATTTCTTTTTTCTGCCGCTTGTACAACAAAGCATTATCGATCCGGTACAGCGCGAGCGGCGCATCAAGGAGCTGCCGCTACAATTTGTTACGATGGGTGGCGGAATGTTTGAGATGGGTGATATTTCAGGAGATGGTTATGAGGATGAATTGCCGGTGCATACAGTGACGCTGGACAGTTTTAGGATCAGCCAGTATGAAATAACCAACTTGCAATTTTGTGATTTTTTGAATTCCTATGAAATGGCAAAAGATTCGGCGGAGATGTGGTTGGATATTGAGAATGGTACAAGCCGTATTTATCCGCAAAGACGCTATTTTGTGGTGGAAGACAGATTTAAAAATCATCCAGTTGTATCTGTTTCATGGTATGGCGCCGTTGCGTATGCGAATTGGTTAAGCAAGGTGTTAAATGGCACTTTTCGGTTGCCCACCGAGGCTGAGTGGGAATACGCCTGTCGTGCAGGAACAAGAACACAGTACAATACCGGCGACAGTTTATCAACCAACCAGGCGAATATTGGTTTTGAGATCGGCAATACGACGTCTGTTGGAAAATATGCTGCGAATGCATGGGGTTTGTACGACATGCATGGCAATGTCTGGGAGTGGTGTTCTGACTGGTATGATGCACAGTATTATAAAGAATGCAAGAGAATAGGTGTCGTCGAGAATCCAATGGGAGCGGAAACCGGTTCGTACCGGGTGA
>CAYSNA010000723.1:0-2260 GCA_964432185.1 uncultured Cytophagia bacterium | reverse complement strand
TTTTCTTTATCCATCCATTGATATAATTTTGCTCTGCTGATGCCGATGTATTCGGCGGCTTGTTTGACGTCGAGGAGACGCTTGTTCATGATGACCATTGTTTTAGTCCTTTCGGTTTTGTGATTGTTATGTTTATCGCTGCTTGTTGTCTCAGAATGGATTCCCACCTGCGTGGGAATGACTGGAGTGAAAGGGTGAAACAGTTGAAAGGGTTGTTGTTAGGTTTTCGTATTTTTTATAGTTTCAATTTTCTATAGAAACGAAGAACAACTGTTTCAACCCTTTCACCCTTTCTACTCTAAATCATCAATCAAGCCAATTCCGACATAATGTTGACGACGTTTGCTGCCGACGGGCTGTTTTTTAAAGCCGGCTTCTGACATTTTGGTGCCGAACTTTGTTTGGCTCAATTGTAACTCATTATTTTTTTCTGCCCAGTTTTTATAAGCATCAAAAAGTTGCGAAGCTCCAACCTGACAGCCATCGCCTTCAATACACATGTCCGAAATGAACTGGCGTAGAATGTCGGATTCGTTGCGATAATCGAGTGACGCTTGCAGCACTTTAAACGGCGGCTTGAGTCCTTCTTTTTGCCAGGCGAGACAGCCTTCAATAGCCCAATTGAGAATGCCGGGCAATTCCGGCCGCAATTTTTCTTTCAAGTTATCATCACGAGCGTCGGGAGGGAATTGACGTTCAAAAGGGATCAAAAGCATGCGTCGCCAAAAGCCGTCAGACGTATCTGAAATGTTGGGTTTATGATTGACGGCCAGCCAGATTTTAAAAGTTGGCGTGAATTTGAAAAAATCTTTGTGAAGGAAACGTGCTTTGATCGGCTCATCACCGGTGAGTGATTTCAAGCGCTCTTCATTCAAATAAGCGCGTTCCTTGATTTCACTGGCAAGTACAAAGCGCTTTTTGTACAAAGCGGCAATGTCACTTGGTATTTTTGAACTGTCAAATCGGGATGAAATAAAAGTTGATGACGGGGTGATGTCGGCATATTCTCCAAGCAATTCGTGCATAATATCCAAAAATGTCGATTTGCCGTTGGCGCCGCGGCCATGCAGAATAAAGAAACATTGCTCGCGTGTATCCGCGGTGAGTGAATAGCCTACGGCTAATTGGATAAAGTTGATCATCTCACTGTCCGATGAAAATATTTCATCGATGAAAGAAAGCCATCGTGGACATTCGGCCTTTGGGTCATAGACAATATTTGTCGATAACGACATGAGTTGATCCGGTTTGCCCGGCAGTAAATTTCCGGTTGTCAGATCGACAATGCCATTGGCACAGCCGAGTAAAAACGGCTGTTGATCGAACTTTTTCGAATTTGTTGCGATGGGTAACATGGATTTTGACAGCTCGACGGCTGCATTTATTCGTGTGAGTGACTCACTGGTTTTGCACCATTTCATGAGTTTTTCTCCTATTGGTTTATCAAGATTTTTTACTTCCTGTCGTCGTTTTTCAAGCATGGATAAAATGATTCGTTTGATGTAACTGTCATCATCGGTTTTCCATCGGCAGCCGTCCCAGATCAGCCAGGTGCCGCTGGTAAAATCGAAGCGAAGATTATCGCCATACAGTTTACAGACAGCCTGGGCGTTGCCTTTATCGGACAACGGAAGTTTTGCAAGTGGTTTGTTTTCGAGTTCAAGAAAGTCGATAAAGGTTTCCGGGATGGCTGAATTGAGCAAATCGGCAAAATTCTTTTCGCCGTACACGTCGAGGAAAACAGATATGTCCGCGCCCTTGGCGAGAGATTTGGGCAGGTGAAGAATTCGGACGGTTCGCGCTATGTCTTTTAAATGAGTTTCAATTTCTTTCGCATGAGACATACCCGGCGTATCGTTATCCGGGACGATGATAATATCTTTATCACGAAAAAATTCATTATAGTCCGACCGCCATTTGTTTGCTCCCATTGGACTGGTCGTAGCCGTATAGCCAAGTGCGTTCAAACGATCCGCATCCTTTTCTCCCTCAACGATTATAATGCTTGAATTCTTTATTACATTGGGAAGATTGTAGATAACGCGACGCACGTCTTTGAGGTCGTACTTCCAGCCATCATCATCCGGTCGACGCTGCCGGAATTCTTTGGGTTCGTAGCGACAGACCTGAAAAAGCAGTGTGCCGTTCTCATCAACATAGTCGTATGTTTTGATCAATTTGAGAGGCGGTTTTTCGGTTGCGGATTTTTTGTCGTAGTTTGGATCATATCCCGGCACTGTTGTGAGAGGAATGTTACGCT
>CAYSNA010000722.1:0-2261 GCA_964432185.1 uncultured Cytophagia bacterium | reverse complement strand
TTGATTATACATATAAAACCTCCTGCTTGACACAAAGGCACGACAACACAAAATTCACAAAATCTCTAATTCGTGTAAATTCGTGTTTAAGTGGTGAAATTTGTGTTCAAAATGAACTCAATAATTTTAATAAAAATCAAGGTGTAGTTCACCGGATACCTTTGTTATTTCGAGCCTTCGGGTTAATGTTATTATTAATCCAGCTCCAAAACGACTTTGCCGCTGTTTCCCGTCAGCATCACATCAAAGCCTTTTTGGAAATCCTCAAATTTGAATTTGTGTGTGAGCACGGGGGAAATATCCAATCCGCTTTGCAGCATGGTCTGCATCTTGTACCAGGTTTCAAATATTTCGCGGCCGTAGATGCCTTTGATGGTCAAGCCTTTAAAAATAACCTGATCCCAATTGACTTGCGCCGTGTTGGGTAAAATACCGAGCAACGCAATGCGGCCGCCATGGTACATGTTTTCCAACATGGATTCGAAGGCATCGCGGTTGCCGGACATTTCCAGACCGATGTCAAAACCGATCAAACCCAATTCATCACGACACTGCTCGATGGATTTTTTTGTCACGTTGAGAGCCACAGTGGCGCCCATTTTCTTGGCGAGATTGAGACGATAGTCGTTTACGTCGGTGATGACCACGTGCCGGGCGCCGACATGCCTGGCAATGGCGACACACATAATGCCGATAGGACCGGCGCCGGTGATGAGCACATCTTCGCCGACCATATCAAATGACAGCGCCGAATGCGTGGCGTTGCCGTACGGATCAAAAAACGCCGCAATGTCGGATGAAATATCAGCATGCACGTGCCAGGCGTTCGACGCGGGAAATGACAAATACTCGGCAAAACAGCCGTCGCGGTTGACGCCGATACCTATGGCGTTCGTGCACAAATGTCGCCTGCCGGCACGACACGATCGGCACACACCGCACACCAGATGTCCCTCGCCCGAGACACGCTCGCCTATTCCATAACCAGTGACATCTTCGCCCATATTTACAATTTCGCCGACAAATTCGTGGCCGATCACCTGCGGGATTTTGATCGTGCGCTGCGACCATTCATCCCATTTGTAGATATGCATGTCCGTGCCGCAAATGGCGGTTTTTTGAATTTTAATTAATAAATCATTGCTGCCGATTGTCGGGACAGGCACGTCTTCGAGCCATAATCCCTCGCGCGCTTCTTTTTTTACCAAAGCTTTCATGGTTCACCTGTTGTGATTTTTCAGTATATGGATAGGATTAAAACAATTTACTGGTTTTGTCACTTTTTAAAGAATGTATTTTGAGTCGAATATGAACGAACTGAAAATCGAGCCTGTAAAATTCTCCAATCCCGAAGCGCTCGAAGAATACAAAAAAAGATTTTAGAGAAGAGGCTGAAAATCAAGACATCCTTTTGTTTACTCTGTCCCTCGTGGTTTGGCATTATATTTTGATAAGGACTCGTTTTGATTTATCCAATGAAAATTTGTGAATAGTCCATGCTAGATGGATTTTTGTATAACTTTGATTTTGCAGCATGTTTGTTTTTGGTCGATGGCCATCCGATTCAATCGCCACAAGTCGTCTTGCTCTTCGCTCAGAACGATCCCATCCGCAAACAGAGAATAGGAAATCGGCAAAATAGATGTAATTTGAAACGATGAATTTAAACCCGGCAGCATGGGGTGCCATGCGACGGGTTGGTCTGAGGTCAAATCAACGTTGCCCTTGTAACGAATCTCAATCCTCTCGGAATATAAACTCTTTGGAATTTGCACAACGACGATCTGAGATTGATCGATCAGATCGTGCCATTCTTGAGCAAACGCGTGGCACATATTTTCGGCCTGGGACTCGGTCATTTCGCCAATTGCAAATTCCTGATGCCCGACACACACGCTTTCCACATGCAGCGACTCGTGCAAAAAAAAGTATATGCGATCCACATTCTTTTCATACTGGAGGGTCAACGTATCCACGGCCGTGAGTTCTTGGGATAGTGGATCGTAGTGTAATTTTATCGCGTGGTTTGAGAAGGCAAAGGATGGGCTATTTTTGTCGGGAACGCAGGCAAAGAGAAACAACACTCCTGCCAAAAGGAGCATGGCGGTTCGAGAACCGATCGACATTTTTTTCCTTCCCATTCGGTTCGTAAAAAGCGTTCGAATATAGCGAATAGCGTTTTGTTTGTCAAGAAGATATAGCGAAAAATAAATATTGTTTCTTAAACTCTCCTTGATTAAATTTGCACGTTAAACAAAGTT
>CAYSNA010000721.1:0-2270 GCA_964432185.1 uncultured Cytophagia bacterium | reverse complement strand
TTGTCGTTGTGATGATCATCATTAAAAATACCAATCCGCGCGTGCGCATTGATACAGCGTTGAATTTTTTCTGGAAGTATGCCGCACCACTGGGATTGGTTGCGTTAATCTTGGCAATACTTGGAGCTTAAATTAGATGAATAACATACTCGCGCAAAGCCAAAGTCGCCAAGAAAACAAATAAAAGGGCTTTGAACTTTGCGGCTTTGCGCGAGCTAATTTTGGGAACTTTGGTTCGGAGAAAAATATGGGATGGTATAACAAACGGCTGGCCAAATCAATCTGGGTGTTTCACGTCAGCGCCTCGCCGTGTAATAATTGCGACATTGAAATCCTCGACTTGTTGACGCCGATGTACGATATTGAGCGTTTCGGCATCAAACTGGTCGGCTCGGTGCGGCATGCGGATGTGCTATTAGTGTCCGGTATCGTTAATCACAAAGTCGGACCAATGGTCAAGCGGCTTTATGAACAGGCGCCCAAGCCTTGCTTTGTCGTTGGCGTTGGCACCTGTCCGGCGTCCGGCTGTACGTTTAAGGAGAGCTACAACAAGACCGAAAATATCAAGGATGTCATTCCCATCGATTTATTTATCCCCGGCTGCCCGCCAAAACCGGAGAACATGATTCAAGGCGTCGTCAAACTGGTGGAGGTGCTGAATGGCTGAGAAGAACGGCTTTTTTGAGACCATGGGCGACAACGTCTCAAACATCATAGAAAAGAAAAAACGCTTCTATTTTGAAGTGGCGGACGACAATCTTGCAGACGTTGTCAGCTACCTGTTCAACAATATGGGCTGTCGATTGTCAACAGCGACGACAACGGAAGTCTATCGCGGTATCGAAGTGTTGTACCATTTTTCGCACGACAAAACCGGCACCTATTACTGCCCGCGCATCATTATGACGAATAAAGAAAAACCGCAGATGCAATCCATCACGCCCATTGTGCGCGGCGCCGAATGGATCGAGCGCGAAATGGCTGAATTGACCGGCGTTGAATTCATCGGCCATCCGCGGCCCATTCCGTTGCTGTCACGTAATAATCCCAAATTCCCGGACAAACCGCTGCGAGTCAGGAGAGTGTCATGAGTATGGTCAACAATATTCCCATCGGGCCATTTCACCCGCTTTTGGAAGAAGCTGAATATTTTAATCTCGTCGTTGATGGCGAAACGATTGTCGATATTGACATGGACATTGGCTGGATGCATCGCGGGCACGAGTTTATCTCCGAGCAAAAGTCGTTCACGCAATCGATTTATCTGGTTGAGCGGATTTGTGGCATTTGCTCCACATCGCACCCGCTGGCCTGCGTGCATGCGTTTGAAGATATCGATAATATCGACATCCCGGAACGCGCGGCCTATATCCGCACGCTGGTCGGCGAGTTGGAACGCATTCACAGTCATTTGCTCTGGTTCGGCCTCGCCGGGCATTTTATCGGCTACGACACGGTCTGGATGTGGGCGTGGAAATATCGCGAGCCGATTTTGCAAATGTTTGAGATCATCTCCGGCAACCGCAACCATTACGGCATGATGCGCGTTGGCGGCGTGGCCAAGGATGTTGATCCGGCACGCCTTCCCGAGATGATGAATACGCTCGATAAACTCGATGACAAAATGCACATGCTCGCCAATGTGGCGAATGACGATCCGGTTCTCAGATCACGACTCAAGGGCGTCGGTGTTTTGTCACATAAAGACGCGGTTGATTTTTGCGCCGTTGGCCCCACGGCGCGAGCCTCCGGCGTCAATACGGACGTGCGCCAGGATGAACCGAACGACGCCTACGGTTTGGTCGATTTTGATGTGCATGTTCTACCCAACGGCGATGTGTATGATAAATTTGTCGTGCGCGTTTTGGAGACCATTGAATCGGCGAAAATCTGCCGACAGTGTCTGGAAAAATTAAAAACCGTCAACGGTCCGATCCTCAATAATGTGAAAAACATTTCCGCCGGCGAAGGCATTGGCCGTTACGAAGCGCCGCGCGGCGAGGTGTTTCATTTTGTCAAAACAGACGGCACCAATCGCCCGATTCGCCACAAGGTTCGCGCGCCCAGCTATAACAACATCCCAACCTATGTCGCGTCGTGCAAAGGCATCCCGCTGGCGGATGCGTTGATCACGCTGGCGTCGGTTGATCCGTGCTACTGCTGCACCGAGCGCTCGCTCAAGGTGGTCGATAAAAATCGCGATCCGTTCAAAATTGATTTGCTGAAAATGTCCCGAGAAAAAACCCAACAGATCAGGAGTGAATTCCATG
>CAYSNA010000720.1:0-2270 GCA_964432185.1 uncultured Cytophagia bacterium | reverse complement strand
ATGCAGCGGCACATGCGGCCCGCTGCCGCCCATGTGCCACCAGTTCGGGCGCAGGCCGATGGCCATGGCGCCAACCGCCTGCCACTGTTCCCAAAAGGAAAAATCAAGACCGTGCACCATCTCGCCAATAATGCCGTTTTCCAGTTTTAACTTTTTCGGCGGATTCCGGTAGGCCGAGTAAAACTGCACGCCGATTGTCGCATTCGGCTTGATCTGACGCATGTGCCGGATCATCATGTTCCAAAACCAGACGTAGCGATCCGTCAAACCGACATGCGGCGGACGGTGCCAAATTTCTTCTTTCGTATACCGTACATCACCGTACTTGAGATCGAGCGCGCGGCAACTGTCGCAGGTGCAAAAACCGTTGCCGTCGTTGGTGGTCATATCCCAATAATCCGGCGAGCCGGCAGCGATCCATGTTTTTATAATTTCGTCGGCCACATCCGGATTGCTGATGCACATTTTGAAAAAATCTTTGCGGCCGCCGCTCAGTTCCGGTTTGCCCTGTGGATTTTTCGCCAAAAGTTCCGGCCGCGTTTTATGAAACTTGTCCCACCACGGCCCATTATTGCCATTCGCGCGAAACGAGTGCACAAACTGCAGGTTGACGCGCGATCCTTCAACCGTGTGGTGCGCCGCCCAATCGAGATATTCGGGAATCTTGCGGCTGCGAAAAACGCGTTTGACCAGCACCGGCTGAAACCTGACATCGAACGCGGGAATGCGGATTGTTTTCGCCTTTGGAACGACCGTGCCGAGCTCTCCCGGCCACAACCAGCGCACGCCGACATAATGATCGAGTAGATAACTGAACGCCCACATCGTCACTCTGGACTGCAATTTGGCGCTGCCGCTTTCGTTATCCCGCGCCAGGATGATCAGATAATGATCGCGAACGAGCAGGCGAAACTCTTCTTCCTTTAAATCGCTGGCATCAATTCCCAGTTGGTCTGTCAACGGTGATGGCCCAAGAACAATCTTTATTTCATGTTTTGTCGCATTCAAAGAATCGCTGATCGTAATCGGGATGTCCGCGCCGCTGGCTCTTTTTATGGTGTGCTGAAAATCTTTCACCGCGTCACGTTGGAAGGTATTATGGTCTTGCGGCAGGATTATGATACTTTTTGCCGTGCCATTGTGCACGAGCACCAGGCTCTTCGAACGTGAACAGTAAAGCAGCAAAAGAGTCATTAAAAAAAGGATGACGCCCGCGACTTTGTATCCGGCTTGCCTTTTAGTTGTTTTTTTATTTTTCAATTTTAAAGAGTGCACACTGTACTCCCAAAATATAAAGCAGGATATCCAATCGTTTCAAAGATGGCGGATCGTTTTAAAATCAGCACATGAAACAAAACCGGGGCCTGCATGACTTATTTGAAAAGGATCATTTTATTCGATAGTGCCGATGTTCCTGATTTCAGCGTGTAGAGGTAAATTCCGGAGGGCACGTTGCTGCCATCAAAAACAATTTCATGGCTGCCGGCTTTTTTTGTGTCGTTCACCAGTGTCGTGACTCGAACTCCACGTAAATTATACACCGCCAGTTCAACGTGCGCCGCTCGATCCAGGGTATAGCAAATTGTTGTCGTCGGATTAAACGGATTGGGAAAGTTTTGTCCCAGAAAAAAATCACCGGGCGCACTGTCGTTTTGAATTTTTACATCGGAAGGGATGAACTCGAACAAACTGTTGATATACACTTCAATGTTCGTGTAACCGTAATTGCTGAGATCAAGACCATGGGCATCCGCCGGATCATTTGGATTCAGATCGTGTGCCGTCTCCCAGTCGTCCGGCATGCCGTCATTGTCCGAGTCCGCCGGTGGAGTGCCGTTGTCGTAGACCGGCCAGCCGCCAACATCATTTTGTGAATCGATAATGCAACCCGATTTTGTACGAACATCATTGACGATACGCGCATCCACGTCGTCACGCTGCGCCGGAAAAGCGCCGGCATTGGTCAGAACCATGTCAAAGGCGGCATCGGCGCTGGAGATTGTGACGCCGGAAAGCGGCATGGCCGGTTCATCCACCCGGAACGGATTGCCGCCGTCAACAATCGCCCAGTCGTCCACGGTGCTATCCGGTCGTTGTCGCGCGCGATTGTCCTTCACGTACACTTTGGTGCCGGAGCGAATGAGATCGGAATTGAGTTTGACCGGCATGGGATTCGTGTTTTTTAATCCCTCTTTGTAATAATTGCCGATAATAGTGGCGAGATGGATAAAATCCTTGTTCTCTGCATTTGAAAATTCCGTCGCTCCCCA
>CAYSNA010000719.1:0-2288 GCA_964432185.1 uncultured Cytophagia bacterium | reverse complement strand
TTCAGGAGCACGTTTTGATCAACATCATTAATATAGAACCCGGCAGCATTGCCGAAGAACTGGGCATAACACCCGGCGCCACACTCATCAGCATAAACGATAAAGCGATTTCCGACGAGCTTGACTATCGGTTTCATAATAACGGCGAGGAGCTCGAGGTGCTGATCGAGCAGGACGGCGAGCAGATCATTTACGAGATCGAAAAAGAGCCGCACGAGGACATTGGCCTTTTGGTGGAAGACATGAAAATGCGCAAGTGCGGCAATAGCTGCATTTTTTGTTTTGTGCATCAGAGTCCCAAGGGCCTGCGCAAGCCGCTCTATTTCAAGGATGAGGATTATCGCTTTTCCTTCCTCTATGGCCACTATGTCACGCTGACCAACACGACGCAAAAAGATCTCGACCGCATTGTCGAACAGCGCCTGTCGCCGCTTTACGTCTCTGTGCATGTGACGGAACCGGAACTGCGCAAGTACATGCTCGGCATCAAACGCGAAGATCATCTGCTGGAAAAATTTGAGTATTTGACGCGGCACGGCATTGAACTACAAACGCAAATTGTTTTGTGTCCCGGATTGAACGACGGCGAGATTCTCGACCGAACGATCAACGATCTGGCCGCGTTTTACCCGCATGTCGGTTCCATCGCCATTGTGCCGGTGGGATTGACCAAGCATCGCCAATGGCTGCCCAAGCTGGAACCGGTAACGCATGAATATGCACTTAAAACCATCGATATCATCAACAAAAAACGCCGGCAGTTGAAGGAAAACCTCGGCGTGTCGTTTGTTTACTTGGCGGACGAATTTTTTATCAGCACGGAAACGGACTTACCGGATGAAGAATATTACGACGATTTTTTCCAGCTCGAAAACGGCGTCGGGTTGACGCGCGATTTTATGATGCGATACGAGTTGGAGCAATCCGAAATCAGCATTCCGGAGCCGCTCAATTTGACTTTGGTCAGCGGGCAGCTCGGCGCGGCAGCGCTGGAAAAATATATTTTGCCCGAGGTGGCCACACTGCCAAACCTGACCTACACGTTGTTTCCGGTTACCAATACTTTTTATGGGGAAGCGATAACGGTGGCCGGTTTGATCGTTGGTGAGGACATTTTCAATACGCTGAAGGACCAGCCGCTCGGCGATTATATCGTGCTGCCGCCGCGCGTGCTCAATCACGATAAATTATTTCTCGACAACTGGAGCATCAACGACCTCGAAGAAAAACTCGGCAAACCGATTTTTATTTTCCCAGACAGCTTTGTCACGTTGTTCGAAATGATCGACATGCTCAAATCGGGCATGCCGGAGGATGAGGCGCGCGAGCTGCGTCACACGCCGCCGCTGGCATACCTGACGGAACAATCCAAAGGCGGGCCGTTGTATCCGGATTAATAAAAATAAAAAATCCGGCAGGATTGCGGGACCTGCCGGATTCTCTTTGAACACCCCATCTTTTATAGCTGGAGGGATTTTATGTCGAAATTTTACTTTTCCCCAAAACATGTGTGTTGAGTGATAAAGTCACTCAACATTAAACATCAGCGTTGTTGTCATTGGCGGCTTTGCGGAATTCGCGAATTCCCTGTCCAATGCCGCGTGCCAGTTCGGGCAGTTTTTTCGCCCCGAACAACAGCACAATTACAAATACAATGACAAGCAACTCCGGTCCACTTGGCATCATACATTTATTCCTTTACATTGATTTATTGATATCCCGAAATTCTTTTCGGACATCATCCATGGCGCGTTGCGCGGCGCGTTTCCACTGCCCGAGTTGCCGGGCCGTGCGCCTTAAACCCTGCGGCCCCAACGCCAGCAACGCCACAAACAGGATGATCATTATTTCAGACATACTAACACCGGGAACCATATTTACCTCAGCGATGGTTTATTACGACTTCTTTTACCAGCCGCCGATTTTGGCGTCGGTTTCAACACGATATAAAAACCGTATATCAACATTCCGGTAAAAAAGGCGCCGAGCACGATGATCACAATATTCATCAAGATATCGCTCATTTTAATCTCCTTTTATGGGTTCAAGTTATATTGAATAGACCAAAGAGATTAAAAGCATTAGTAATCGGCGGTAAATTGTCCTAAAGCAAATTTAAAAGCACGCAATGGCGAGTTTACATTGAACCGCGGCCAATCGTCATAACTTTCGATCGGCTCACTCTTGGAGCAGAACAGAGAAGAAACAAATGAGAGGATGGGAATTTCGGGTTGGTTTTGAACCGTACGAACAGGCGTTTGTACGGCATTTACCGTGGTTTTTTCAAT
>CAYSNA010000718.1:0-2289 GCA_964432185.1 uncultured Cytophagia bacterium | reverse complement strand
ACCGGGGTGGGCGGTTCTTTTTCCAGCATATAATAATAACTCATTTTTTCGAAAAGAAACTCCACCAGCGGGCAGGTCATAGGCGACTGCGACGCGACAACGTGCAGCGCCGCGTGAATATTGTGCCCGTGCGGGATGAGATGGACATCATACGCAGAACAAATCGTCGCCATTTTCACCAGCTCGCTGACGCCGCCGCACCATTCGGGATCGGACTGCACAACATTTAACGCGCCCGCTTTGAGAAAATCATTCACTTCCCAGCGATTATAAAAATGTTCGCCCGTGGCCACCGGAATGGAGGTGCTGCGCTTCAACTCGACAAAGCTGTCCAGCTTGCTGGAATGAAACGGCTCCTCAATCCAGCGCGGTCGATACTGCTCCACCTGCTGCGCCCACGCCAAAGCGTAATTCAAATCCCAGCCGGAATACGCATCAAACATAATGTCGCACTCGTCGCCCAGAGATTCGCGCACGGCTTTGACCAGCTCGACATTTTTGATCATCCCCTCTCCCCCGTGACTCGGGCCGTAAAACGGAAACCACTTTTGTTTGCGAAAGCCTTGCTTTTTGAACTCGGCAGCGATGGTAGCCGCTGTTTCCGGTTCGACCGAATAACCAAGGGTGCTGCAGTACACCTCGACTTGATCGCGTCCGCCGCCGAGCAATTCATAAACGGGAGCATCATAATATTTGCCGCGCACATCCCACAGCGCATTATCAATCGCCGAAATGCCCATCATAAAATGACCGGCGCGCGAGTGGCGGTTGAGGCGGAACATCTTGTCCCACAACATATCGACCGCCAGCGGATCCTGGCCGATCAAAAAAGATTTGAGCTGCCGCTGAACAACAACACACGCCTCGTTATCCACCGGGCCATAAACGCCTTCGATATCACCATTGGTTTTAATAAAGAGATAATTCGCGCCGTAAGTCAATTCCCCGCCTTTTATCGGCTCCAGAGCTTCTGCCGGTCCCGGGCGATGTTCCGGATAAATATGGATAGGCTGACAATTGCTTTGCCACGCCGGACCGGGCTCAACTTTTCGTTTTCCCTCAAAACGCCAAATTTCAATATCCGTTATGGTGAGTTCTGATTTCTGCGCAAACGCCAGCGCCGGAAAAACAGCAGCGGCTGACAGACCAGCGAGAAAATATCGACGATTCATATGTCCCTCGGAAAAATTTAACCGGAAAGCATCGCCTCGTTCCGTTCGATCGCGATGCGAATATCAAATTATAGAATTACCACAGCGCCATGCATAAAGCGTGCAGCATACCCGATCCGGCGCTCACACTAAACGTCAACAGAAAGTTAATCCATAAACGCCTTGTCATTTTGTTCTGTTTGAAATAGTCGACGTCAAACGGCAAGGTGATAGCCTGAATGACAAGAGAGTGTGGATTTTTTTCCATGAAGGCCTCTAAATAAATTCAATTGAATTAAGGGGCGAATGAAGATAAGGCGAGAATGATTAAAAGAAAAGCGAAATGTGAAAAAAATCCGCGTGGAATATGCAGCACACCTATGTTGCGAAAATTGCAGCACACCTTTTAATGTGTGCTGCAAATTATAAAGTTCAAACGATGATTATTCTATTTTAAAGACCTCAACCATATCAATCAAAATGGCGCTGTCGACGGTGAACGCAGAATTTAATTCAAGACGCAAAGTTTTTCCTTTTGCGAGATTCAGCGTTTCCGCGGATTCGTATGTTGTCCATTCTTTACTTTCAATTGCCAGTTTGATTATTTGCTCTTCATCATCCTTGAGATACATGGACACGACGCCGCCATCCGCCATATTCTTGCCCCGGCACCGCAGGCTCACGGTAAAATCCTGGTTAAAGGATCCTACTTCGGTAAAAGCATACGGTTCAATGCCATAGCCGGCAATGTAGGCCGACAGCTTGCCGCCGCCGTTCGGCGTATCCGAGCGTAGATTTTCCAGCCACACACCGTACCACTGGGACAGGTCATTGGTATTTTCAAAGGACGAATAAAAGATGGTGGTGCCTGACGGATCAGTTGGTGTTTTATTTTTATCGCAGCCGAGAGACATTGAAACCAGGACAATGCAGATAACAATCAGATTGAATTTTGAATATGACATTTCGTACTCCTGATTTTGATTTGAAATTGTCATACACCTATAAAAGGTGCACGACAATTTGTGATGAGAATTCATCGCACACCTTGCGAGCTGTACGATGAATCCATTGTCAAAACATTTTTCGATCGAGAAAATAGGTCAGGCCGATTGAATACGACCAGGTCCACCGACCT